>CAJWIZ010000027.1 GCA_913041805.1 uncultured Prochlorococcus sp. | reverse complement strand
AAGCGGGTTGAAGTTGCCCTCACCTATATCTATGGAATTGGTCTCACTAGAGCCAAAACCATACTTGTACAAACCGGTGTAAATCCGGATATACGAGTTAAAGATCTAGAAGATGGTGATATTCAGAAGCTCAGAACAGCAACTGAAGCTTTCACTATCGAAGGAGATTTAAGACGTCAGGAGGGAATGGCTTTAAAGCGCCTTCAAGATATAGGTTGCTTGAGAGGGAGACGCCATCGAATGAGCTTGCCTGTTAGAGGCCAAAGGACTCGTACCAATGCGCGTACTCGACGTGGATCTCGTAAAACAGTGGCAGGTAAGAAGAAATAAGCCACTATCTTTTTTCTAGACAGACTTTCATTCTCTACTCTTTCTCTAAAAAGGCCCCAGCACATGGCCACACCAGCTAAGAAAACCGGCTCCAAGAAGGCAAAGCGCAACGTCCCTAATGGCGTTGTACATATTCAAAGCACCTTCAATAACACCATTGTTTCGATTACTGATACTTCGGGTGAAGTTATTTCATGGTCTTCTGCTGGAGCGAGTGGCTTTAAGGGCGCTCGAAAAGGAACTCCTTTTGCCGCCCAAACAGCTGCTGAGGCAGCTGCTAGACGTGCCCTTGAACAAGGTATGCGTCAAATTGAGGTCCTTGTAAGAGGACCTGGATCTGGACGTGAAACAGCTATCCGAGCATTGCAAGTTGCTGGATTAGAGATCACTTTGATTAGAGATGTCACTCCACTTCCTCACAATGGTTGTAGGAGGCCTAAACGCCGTCGCGTTTAAGTCCTTACTTCTTTTGCCTTGACTTTTTAAACCATTCTCCCGCTTCAGACCGTGCTGCAATACCAGATTGATCGGATCGACCATCAAGTCGCTGATGATCGCGCCCAAACAGGTGTTTTTCTAATAGGGCCTCTAGAGAGGGGTCAGGCAACAACCTTGGGGAATTCCCTTCGAAGAGTTCTCATGGGTGGTCTCGAGGGTAGTGCAGTCACTGCAGTACGAATCGCAGGAATTAACCATGAGTACGCCACAATTCCTGGGGTTAGAGAAGATGTATTAGATATTCTTTTAAATTGCAAACAATTATCAGTTAATAGTCGTAGCGAGGAATTAGAAATAGGTCGTTTAGTTGTAACTGGACCAGCTGAAGTTAAGGCTCGAGATCTTCAATTCTCGTCTCAAGTACAAGTTGTGGATGGAGACCGCCCTATCGCAACAGTCCATGAAGGGCACAGCCTAGAGTTTGAGGTTCATGTTGAGCGGGGAGTTGGTTATAGGCCTGTCGATCGGAGGAATGAAGAAACTAGTGCAATTGATCTTCTTCAAATCGATGCCGTTTTTATGCCAGTTCGTAGAGTCAATTTTACGATTGATGAGACAGCTGTAGCTGAAGGTGGATCCACTCGTGAGCGTCTTCGTATGGAGGTGGTTACTGATGGTTCAACTACTCCTGACGATGCAATTGCTGAGGCTGCCAATCAATTGATTGAGCTCTTTCAACCATTAGCAACAGTGACAATGGTTGAAGAAGAAATTCCAGAAGTAGAGCCGTCTGCAGAAGCTCAAATTCCTTTAGAAGAGCTTAATCTTTCAGTAAGGGCTTACAACTGCTTAAAACGTGCTCAGGTCAACTCAGTGTCCGACCTTATGGGCTTTAGTTACGAGGATCTATTGGAAATTAAAAACTTTGGATCCAAATCAGCTGATGAAGTAATTGAAGCTTTGGAACGAATAGGAATTTCGATCCCTCAAAGTCGCACTTCCTAACTTTTTGCACTACTCCTAAGAACCATGCGCCATTTACGTCGAGTACCACAGCTTGGTCGCCCAGCTGATCAACGGAAAGCAATGCTACGTGGCTTGACTACGCAGCTCATTAGGGAAGGCCGTGTGACGACCACTAAAGCTCGTGCGAAGGCTTTGAGAGATGAAGTAGAGAGAATGATCAGTTTGGCAAAAGAAGGCAGCCTTTCGTCTAGGCGACGTGCAATTGGCTATATCTATGACAAACAATTAGTTCATGCACTGTTTGACAAGGCACAAGATCGTTATGGAGATCGTAATGGTGGATATACACGAATTGTCAGAACAGTTCCTAGACGTGGGGATAATGCTCAAATGGCAATTATTGAACTTGTCTAAATTTCAATAAAGTTACTGACGTGCTTTTTGCACATCAGCAAATGGCAAATAAGTCGTCTTCTGCTAGAGAAATTGAATTAGCAAATTTCAAAAGAATTGCTTTATGTATTCAATATGATGGTACTGATTTTTGTGGGTGGCAAAGGCAGCCACATGGTCAGAGTATTCAAGGAACTTTAGAGGAAGCTATAAGAAAGTTGGATTCATTTAGGCCAATTAAGGCTGTTGCTGCTGGACGCACAGATTCTGGAGTTCATGCAGCTGGGCAAGTAATCCATTTTGATTGTTCAGGCCCAATTCCTGTTGAAAGTTGGGCTTCTGCTATTAATGGGAAATTACCTAAGACGATCAAAGTTCGAGAAGCTGTTTTGAGGCCTTTGGCTTGGCATGCATGCCATTCAGCAATATTTAGACGTTATAGGTACACCATTTATAACGGTCGTAAGCCGAATCTTTTTTTGACCCCATGGAGTTGGCATCGCTACAAATTTCGACTTGATGAAGTGCTTATGAAGGAAGCATTGGAGCAACTTTTAGGTTTTCATGATTTTTATGCATTTCAGCGCTTGGGAAGTAATAGAGCTCATTCCTTTACCACAATTCAGGATGTTCAACTTTGGCGGCAAGGAGACCTAGTTGTTTTTGAGATTCAAGCCAGTGGATTTTTGTACGGCATGGTTCGATTATTGGCTGGCCAATTAGTTGCCTTAGGAGAACATCGAATTAGTTTGGCAACTTTTGAAAAACGTTGGAAGGAGCGTCGAAGAAGTGAGGTCAAAGAATCTGCTCCTGCTTGTGGTCTTTGCTTAGTTCGGGCAGGTTATAAGGAGTCAGTTTTTTCTAAAGCTGCCTCATTTGACTCTTTCCCAAATTACTCTTTGTCAACAACTGATTCGCCAAGCTTCCCTCCACCACTTTGATTAAGTAAAACCTTTTTCAATCTAGAGTTAGTTACTGAAAATGCTCTTCTAAGAACGAACACATGTATCGATGTCCTTTGTGATGGCATGAAAGTGTAAAGTTGTAGTTTGAGCTTGCTTTGGCCTAATCCAATTGGCCTTGTGATTTAGCTCCTTAGACCTGCCCTATTTTTTAGATAGGGTCCATTCAAAAACCGGCATGCCGGCGCGATGAACAAGACCTCCATCCCATCTATTGATACCACTAATCGACAGTGGTATCTGGTGGACGCTGAAAATCAAACCCTTGGCAGACTGGCTACTGAAGTGGCATCAGTTTTGCGTGGTAAGAACAAGCCCAGCTTCACACCTCATCTTGATACAGGTGATTTTGTTGTAGTTGTGAATGCAGACAAAATCCGTGTCTCAGGAAAGAAGTCTGAGCAAAAGCTTTATCGCAGGCATTCTGGACGACCAGGTGGGATGAAGATTGAAACCTTTGCATCCTTGCAGAATCGAATCCCTGAAAGGATTATTGAGAAAGCTGTCAAAGGCATGCTTCCTCATAATGCTTTGGGAAGACAATTATTTCGCAAGTTGAAGGTTTACAGAGGTTCTGATCATCCTCATTCTGCTCAGAAACCCCAAATTCTTAAGCTTGACCCAGCTGCATTGGCACAATGAATAGTTCAATTAATAACAGTGTTGTGTATTCCGGCACTGGCCGAAGAAAAACTTCTGTAGCTCGCGTTCGATTGGTTCCAGGCAATGGGGCAATCACAATTAATGGACGGCCTGGTAACCATTATTTGAATTTCAACCCTGCTTATCTTGCAGCAGTAAAAGCCCCTTTGCAGACACTTGGTCTTGGAGAATCTTATGACGTACTTGTGAATGTGCATGGTGGTGGCCTGACTGGTCAGGCAGATGCAATAAAGCAAGGAGCTGCCAGAGCTCTTTGTGAGCTTTCAATAGATAACAGGAAACCTCTTAAAATTGAGGGACATTTGAGCAGAGATCCAAGAGCTAAAGAACGCAGAAAGTATGGTCTTAAGAAGGCTCGTAAAGCACCACAATTTTCAAAGCGTTAGCTTTTTCAGGATTGTTCTTTTAACTCTCTCCTCTACTAATTTTTAATTTTTTGCTATGCCAAAGTCAGATATACATCCAGCTTGGTACCCAGAAGCCAAAGTTATTTGCAATGGAGAAGTCGTCATGACGACTGGATCTACGCAACCAGAGATACATGTCGATGTTTGGAGTGGAAATCATCCATTCTTTACTGGCACTCAGAAGATTTTGGATACAGAAGGACGTGTAGATAGGTTCATGAGGAAATATGGAATGGGTTCTACTTCTGATAATTCTGCGGATAAAAAAACTGCTTCAGACAAGGATTCAAAGTAGACACCTTTTAAAGAAGATTGAGTCACACAAAAAAGAACACCAAAATTGATCTTCCTTTTCATTAGTTGATGGGTATGGACTCTTCAACTCTTAAGACCAGGCTAGAAACAGCCACTATTAGCTTTAAGAATTTGGAAATGCAGCTTGCAGATCCAGATGTATCTTTGGATCCAAAACAACTGGAAAATATTGCGCGTGAAAGATCTCGATTAGAACCGTTGGTTTTGGATTATGAGGCTCTAAAAAATGTAGAGAAGGATTTGATCGAAACCAGAGATTTATTGAGAAGTAGCAAGGATGATAAAGATATGGAGCTTCTTGCTCAAGAGGAATTGTATCGATTAGATACGTTGAAAACAGATTTGCTAGATCGGCTAACTTTGGCTCTTCTGCCTAAAGACCCTAGAGATGAGCGCAGTGTGATGCTTGAGATTCGTGCAGGAGCAGGAGGAGACGAAGCTTGCCTTTGGGCTGGAGATTTAGCACGTATGTATGAAAGGTATGGTCAAAAAGTTGGCTGGACTGTAAAGGCGATGAGTGCAACTGAGGCTGACTTAGGAGGATTTCGAGAGTTGATTATTTCTGTCAAAGGAGATGCTGTTTTTAGTCAATTGAAGTTTGAGGCTGGTGTTCATAGAGTGCAGAGGGTCCCATCTACGGAATCGCAAGGCAGGGTCCATACTTCAACAGCCACTGTCGCGGTAATGCCTGAGGCGGATCCAGTGGAAGTAAAAATTGAGCCTGGAGATTTAGAGATAAGCACAGCACGCTCTGGTGGTGCTGGCGGTCAGAATGTGAACAAAGTCGAAACAGCTGTGGACTTGCTTCATAAACCAACAGGTATCAGAGTTTTCTGTACTCAGGAACGTTCACAACTTCAAAATAGAGAGCGGGCCATGGAGATTCTCAGAGCCAAATTATTAGAAATGGAAATTGCTGAAGCCAATGCAAAAGAAAGATCAGCAAGGCTTGCGCAGGTTGGAACAGGAGATCGAAGTGAAAAAATACGTACCTATAATTACAAAGATAATCGTGCAACTGACCATCGTTTAGGGTCTAACTTTTCTTTAGAGCCAGTTTTAGAAGGTCAATTAGAGGAATTAATAGGAGCGTGCATTGCAGAAGAACAAAGACGGAAAATGCAAGAATTAAGTCAACAAAATGATTGATTCATAGCTGTAATAATTAGCTCCATCCAATAACATATTTTCCCCATTCTTGATATTGCCCTTGATTGATAAGCTTATTTGCTTGAAAGCTCATATTGTTTAGTGGTTTGAAAGGTTTTCTTTTTAAAAACATTGATGCTTCTTGAGGCGTTTTATTGCCTTTCATAACGTTGCATGACAAACATGCTGTTGTGACATTTGCCCATTCATCAGCCCCTCCTCTACTTCGAGGTAGTACATGATCAATAGACAGCTTTTCTCCAATGCAACCACAGTATTGGCAGCAATTATTATCTCTTAGCAGAATATTTTTTCGAGTAAGAGGTATTTCTCTGTAGGGAACTTGGACAAACTGTCGCAAGCGAATTACTGTTGGGAGAAGGGTGTCATGTCTCAACTTGTGACTTGAATCCTCTTCCAAACTTTCTGCCTTGCCTTTAAGCATCAACACCGTGGCTCGTCGCCATGTGGTGATGTTTAATGGCTCATAAGAAGCATTTAGTACTAGAACCTGGACCATGCCAGCTCTTTAATTACGCGGCATGCTAACTGCATTGATTAGGCGATGCACTCCCTGCTTAGCAACATCTCCTTATGCAGAATCTTATTGACACTAAATTCGCCCCTGAATTGATTAAGGAAATTAAGCAAGTAGATGAAGCTGTTTTGCGTCAACGAGCTTGGATTGAAGTTGAACCTTCCTCAATTGAAACTAATGCGCGAATTTTGAGCAAATTTATACCGGAGAATTGTTTATTGATGGCTGTAGTTAAAGCAGATGGCTATGGGCATGGAGCAGCAACAGTTGCTCATGCTGCTCTTCGTGGTGGGGCTGACAATTTAGGAGTTGCAACTTTGCAAGAAGGTCTAGATCTTCGTCGATCAGCTATCGATTGCCCAATCCTTGTACTTGGGAACCTTACTAAAGCTGAAGAACTTCGGGCATGTCTTGACTGGGATCTGATGCCAACAATTAGTAGTCTTCGAGAAGCCTTGCTTTGTCAGAAAATAGCTGAAAGCAATGGCTTGCAAATCAGTGTTCACTTAAAGGTAGACACTGGTATGACTCGGCTGGGTTGTGATCTTAAAGATGCTTTGGCTCTTATCAAGACAGTTCATGATTTTGGGAATGTAGAACTTGATGGGGTTTATAGCCATTTGGCATTGGCAGATGATGAGTCTTCACCTGTTACTGAACTTCAGCAGCAACGATTTCAGCATTTAGTTGGGAAGTTGAATGATTGTGGTTATGACTTCTGCTTCCACTTAGCAAATTCTGCCGGGACTCTTCGTGATATAAATCTTCATTACGACATGGTGCGGGTAGGTCTTGCTCTTTATGGCTACAGCCCAATAAACCAAGATTTGGAAAATGATTTAGGGCTAAAACCAGCGTTGTCTGTAAAAGCAAGAGTCACTTTGGTTAGAGATGTTCCCGAAGGAGTTGGGGTTAGTTATGGCCACCGCTTTATTACTAAACGTCCATCAAGATTAGCTGTAGTTGGGATTGGTTATGCTGATGGGGTGAATCGTGCTTTGTCCGGGAAGATATCGGTTCTAAGTAATAATAAATTTTTACCGCAAGTAGGCTCTATTACAATGGATCAATTGGTTCTTGATGCCACAGATCATCCTGATGTTGTCGTTGGAAGCATTGTTACTTTATTAGGGAAAGATGGGAATAGTTGCATAACACCTAAGCAATGGACTGATTGGTGTGGATCTATCCCATGGGAAGTTCTTTGCGGATTTAAGCATCGTCTTCCTAGAATAGTTATTAGATAAATGGGATTTCCACAAAGATCTCTTTGCTTTGGGATAAGGCACTTGATAATGTATGAACACCTCTGGAGAGGTGGCTGAGTGGTTGAAAGCGGCTCCCTGCTAAGGAGTTACAGG
>CAJWIZ010000026.1 GCA_913041805.1 uncultured Prochlorococcus sp. | reverse complement strand
ACTGTTATGGCACCTGCTTGTTGCTTTGCCTTTCTTAGTTTTTCACTAGCACGAATTATGTGAGTGCTTACGGCCTGGCGTAACTCTGCCAGGTTCGTTATAGGCCGACGGAAACTTCTACTTACGCAAATTTCTTGTTTTGGTGGAGAAACTATTTTGATCGGGAGGCAAACTTTACCTTGTAATTCATTTTGTAGTCGTATCCCTACTATCCCCAACTTATTGTGAATTTCGTTGTTAGGCATGTCACGGAGTTGTCGAGCAGTATTGACTCCATGTATTCGACACCACTGAGCAAGTTTGGGACCTATGCCCCAGACGTTCTCAATATCAATGGTCTCGAGCCAAAAGTTTTGATCTTTGCTTATGTGTAGATCAAAGATCCCAGTATGGGTTGTTATGTTCTTTGCTAGGTAGTTCGCTAATTTTGCTTGAACTTTATTGGCTCCAATTCCAATCGCAATTGGCAGACCTAGATTTTGATGTATTAATGCTCGTAGTTGACGTGCCCAGGGCCGAAGATCAAACTTGGGGGGACGAGTGATTTCTACGAAGGCTTCATCAATCGAATAAACTTCTATCTTCTCTGAATGTTGGGCTAATAACTTCATGAACCTTTGGCTCATGTCGCCGTAAAGGGCATAATTTGAGCTGCGTACTACTACTCCTAACTTTTCTAGTTCATAACGGATTTTGAAATATGGTTGTCCCATTGAAATCCCAAGTTCTCGTGCTTCTGGGCTACGAGCTACGATGCAACCATCGTTATTAGATAGAACTACTACGGGAAGACCTACTAGTGATGGGTCGACGCTCTGCTCGCAGGCGACGTAGAAATTATTGCCATCGATAAGTGCTATGGCTTGATTCATTTGGATGATTTCATATTGTGGAGGCTGTGAATCGAATACACGGCTACACCCCAGATTTGAATGTTGTCGTATTGCTGCAGTTCAATTGATGGATAATGAGGATTTTCTGCTTGTAGGCAAAGTGTTTCACCTTTAAGTACAAGTCGTTTGAGTGTGAAGGCGCCATCTAAAACCGCTATCACGATGTGACCAGGGCGTGGGTTAAGGCTTCGATCTACAATTAGTAAGTCATTATTATGTACTCCAGCTCCATTCATTGAATCTCCACTGACTCGAAGAAGGAAGGTGCTTGTTGGATGTCGAATCAGCTCTTCATTGAGATCTATGCCAATATCGATGTAGTCATCGGCGGGAGAAGGAAAGCCTGCTGATATGCATTCATTTAACAGGGGTATAAGTACTTGCCCCCCCGCTGTCCGCAATGGTATCGGTAGCTGTGGAATTCTCACGAAGCACTAAAGGGACATCTCTTATAGTACATCAGTACCATAAGAGATGTCCGGTTTTGGTCCGTCGGGATGGTGGTGTAAGCAGATTCGCCTTTTTGTTTGGCGATTGTTGATTGACTTAAGTTATTACTCTCGATGATATGGACCTGCTTGGATAATGGTGGTTGCTCTATAGAGTTGCTCAATAAGTAGTAGAAGTGCTAGCTCGTGAGGGAAAGTTAAGGGAGAGAGACTTAGTTGCAAGTGAGCAGATGCTTTTATTTCAGGAGCGATACCATTGGCTCCACCAATCACAAAAGTAAGTCGTTGAGAACCAAACGTATTTAAGTATTTAGCAAAGACGATGGAGGTAAAGTTTTCTCCTTCTTCAGTTAGGACTATTAGCTTTTCATCACTTCTGGTTCGTGCCTTTATTATTTCGGCTTCTTTTTGGGGACTGGAGTCGCGTAATTCATTAATTGTTAGGCCAGGTAGGCGTTTCATGTATAAACCGATACCATCTTTGATCCAGTTTTTGCGGACTTTCCCTACGCTCAAAATTCGATAGCGAGATGGATTCAACACGAATGAGTAAGAGCAAGGTCTTATTTCTTCAGTCTTCTTCTTCTAATAGAAATCTGTCAAAGGAAGCATAGAGAAGTTCTTCATTGGTTTTTTTTATGCTTTTTGAATGAGGCTTGGTTTTATTGGGTTTTGAATTGTTGGGAGAATTACTTTTGGAATTTAATTGGTTGATTTCAATTTCTTGAAGCCTGGCTAAAAGATGGCCAGGTACATTACCGTCAGGGCTCGCTTTTATAAGCTCTTCAAATAAGGCTTGAGGATTCTTTTCAGTTTCAATGGGATGGAGCTTATCCTTCTTATTGGGCTCTTTGTTTTTGGAAGGGATTGGTTTTGGTAGCTCTTGTGGAAGCTGTCTGCCTAAAGACCGAAGCCTGTCAAGACTGCGAGGATCAAAGGTCATCGAATTAGCAAGTTATATTTTTTAAATGAACGTGGGCTAATGCCTTTTTTGGGACCATATTCGACTTCGTCTCTTAACGCTTGTTTCAATTGCTCAAAAGGAAGATCATTGAAACTGTCATCTTCCGTTAGCGCAGATGGTAAATCTAGATCGCTTAGATCAGTATTGAGTTTAGTTTGATCAGCGGCGGCTAAGCATGGCTGTTGAGTTGATAACAAGAGAATGGCGGCAGCGGCCAAGGCCATTAGGCGGGCACGCATAGCAAAAGAACTGAATTGATAAACCTTAGATCTGTTTGTCAAAGGATGATGACTTGCACGTGATGACTGTGAAATATTGAATCAGACGAATTGAAAGTTGTTATGGGAACGTTTGTTTAGAAGTGGGTATGGGTAAATAAGCTCTGAGCTTCTATGTATTTAAAGAAAAGGTTTTGAGTGTCTATTAGGTCATTCGTGGAAAGACAAGAGTGATGGATGAATTATTGTTCGATACTAAAAATATTTGAAGGTGAGGTTTTTGTGATTTCCCGTCTGGAAACTATATGAAGCGAATCAGGTTATGTCTTTTTTAAGGCACAATGCGCGTAAGCGCTTTGGTCAACATTGGCTTAAGGATGCCTCTGTATTGGATCAAATTCTTGCCGCTGCAGATCTTGGACCTGAAGATCGTGTCCTAGAAGTCGGACCTGGGCGTGGGGCTTTGACTAAACGTCTACTTGCTTCACCAGCCGGAGCAGTTCATGCGATTGAATTGGATAAAGACTTAGTGGAGGGACTCAATCAACGTTTTGGTGACCAAGCCAAGTTCACGCTCAAGGAGGGAGATGTACTTTCTACTTCTTTAACTCCTCCGGATGGGATTATTGCTAATAAAGTGGTTGCAAATATTCCCTATAACATCACTGGACCATTGCTTGGACGATTGGTTGGTCGTTTGGGAAAACCTATTGAATTGAGATATAAATTGTTGGTACTCCTGTTGCAAAAGGAGGTGGCGGATCGGATTCTTGCCAGGCCGGGTCAGAGCAATTTCAGTGCTCTTAGCGTGAGGATGCAGTTATTGGCTAAATGTAGAAAAGTTTGCGATGTTCCGCCCAAGTGCTTTCAACCACCACCAAAGGTTCAATCAGCAGTAATTGCAATTGAACCTGTTGATTGTGATCAGAGCTTTGATCCAGTATTGGCATATCGAGTGGAAGTACTTCTTTGTAAGGCATTTGCTTCTAGAAGAAAGATGCTGCGCAATTCATTAGGAGGTTTAGTTTCATTGATTGAGTTAGAAGCTTTAGCTAAAGAGGCAGGCGTTAGCCTTGATCAGCGACCACAGGAATTATCTCCTTCTGAATGGTTGTTAATGGCAAAGAATTTGAATTGTTCCAATGGATTTGGTGAAAAGTTATGAATGCTTCTAATCGGGGTAAGGATTCAGTTGATCAATTAAGAATTCATGCTCCGGCAAAAATCAATCTTCATTTAGAAATCCTCGGTCTAAGAGCTGATGGTTTTCACGAGTTGGCAATGGTGATGCAGAGTATCGATCTTGCTGATCAAATAGAGATTACTAGTAATACCGATGGACTGATTAAGTTGTCTATTGATGATCCAAACTTAAGTGCAGGAGAGGATAATTTAATATTCAGAGCTGCAGAATTACTTCGTTGCAGCTATGGAAATAAAAACCTTGGTGCAAATATTTATCTTCAGAAAAATATTCCTATCGGTGCTGGTCTTGCGGGTGGATCGACAGATGCAGCAGCCACTTTGGTGGGATTGAATACTTTGTGGAAACTTGACCTTGATAAACAGCAGTTGTCTAATTTGGCGGCTGAACTTGGTTCTGATATCCCTTTCTGTTTAGAAGGTGGAACTCAACTGTGCTTTGGTAGAGGCGAAAAATTAGAACCTGTTAAGGCTTCTGCTTCTAGTTCTGATATGGCAATCATTCTTGTTAAAGATCCAACAGTCTCTGTTTCAACTCCTTGGGCTTACGGCAGGAGTAAGGAAATCAATGAAAAAAATTATCTGAAGTCTGATTTGGCTTTTGAGGATCGCCGTCAACTACTTAGGGAACAATCATGGTTGAGCTCTTTCAGTCCTTCTGACCCGCCTCCATTAAATAATGATCTTCAGAAAGTAGTAGCGCCGGAAGTACAAGTTGTTCAGAATGCTTTAAAAGCACTGTCTGATTTGCCAGGTTCAATAGGTGTAGCCATGAGTGGTTCTGGGCCTAGTTGTTTTGCGCTTTACTCAACTTATAAGCAAGCCAAGGAGGTTTTAGCTCGAAGCCGAATAAAGTTGGAATCCTTAGGTTTTAAAAGTTGGTGTTGTTCCTTCCAATCTGAAGGAGTCGGATTTGATCAATGAGTTCTCCTGAAAATGAGTCAAAGCAACTTGATTTGACTCAAATCAAAGAAGGCACTAATGCCAAAAAAAAAGGACCACTTAGCTTCCTTACTGGGGCGATTACAAGCATCTTGTTGTCATGGCTTTCTTTGGGCTTAAGTCGGCAAGTTTTGATTTATTTCACATTGCATGCACCTGATTACACTTCACCAATAGCTCAAAGTGTTGCTTCTGGGTTCAAAACATTAGTTATAGGGATATGCTTTTTGGCCACATTTACTTTTGGATTTATTGGATTGGGCTTGATTCTAGTGTTTTTTCGAAGTTTATTTGATGGCAAATCTACTTATCCTGATTAGGATTTGAAAATGCTTTCCTAATAACTTATAGGTGTTGCTTAGATGACAATTCATGATCTTGGTTTGTTGATTCTTTTGCTTAGCCCAGGAATGCTTTTGTCTGTATTGCTGTTATCCACATTTGCTGCGGGAGGATAATTAGGCATAGTCTGAGATAGCGTGGCTTTATTAATCCGGTTTTGCCGGGAATTTCATTGCAGCCGTGGCAGGTACACTTCTTTTCAACGCTCTTCGTGAAGCCATCGATGAGGAGATGGCGAGAGATCCTCATGTTTGTGTCATGGGGGAGGATGTTGGTCAATATGGGGGTTCTTATAAGGTCACAAAAGATTTATATGAAAAGTATGGGGAATTAAGGGTTCTTGATACACCAATTGCAGAGAATAGTTTTACAGGTATGGCAGTTGGAGCTGCCATGACGGGACTAAGACCCATCGTTGAGGGGATGAATATGGGCTTTCTCCTCTTGGCTTTTAACCAGATATCTAACAACATGGGAATGTTGAGATATACAAGTGGTGGTAACTTCACTATTCCTACGGTCGTAAGAGGTCCTGGAGGGGTTGGACGACAGTTGGGTGCTGAACATAGCCAGCGATTAGAAGCTTACTTTCATGCTGTACCTGGAATAAAAATTGTTGCTTGCAGCACTCCAACTAATGCAAAAGGTCTAATGAAGGCTGCAATAAGAGACAACAATCCAGTACTTTTTTTTGAACATGTGCTGCTTTATAACTTAATTGAGGAACTTCCAAAAGGTGACTATATTTGTGCTTTAGATCAAGCTGATGTTGTTCAGGAAGGTAAAGACATCACAATACTTACTTATTCTCGGATGAGACATCATTGTTTAAAAGCTGTTGAGCAATTGAACACTGAAGGTGTTGAAGCTGAATTGATTGATTTAATTAGTCTTAAACCTTTTGATATGAAGACAATTGTTAGATCTGTTAGAAAAACTCATAGGGTAATTGTTGTAGAAGAATGTATGAAAACTGGTGGTATTGGAGCTGAACTTCTTTCTTTGATTACGGAAGAATGTTTTGATGATCTTGATGCTAGACCTGTTCGTCTATCTAGTCAGGATATACCAACTCCTTATAATGGTCAGCTTGAAAATCTAACAATTATTCAACCTCATCAAATTGTTGAGACTGCTCAAAAGATGATTAAGAAGGAGATTTGAATCTATGGCACGCCAACAGGGCTGGTTTGCTTTACTTCTTGCATTAGCGATTGCTGCAGGTGCAGTTTGCGCAAACTTTCCTCTTCAACTAGGTCTAGATCTCAGAGGTGGCAGTCAATTAACTCTTGAAGTCCAGCCTTCTGAGGAAATTAAAAGTGTTGATAACGAGCAGCTTGAGGCAGTGAAGGCGGTTATGGATCTACGGGTTAATGGCTTGGGGGTCTCTGAATCAACTATTCAAACAATTAGTAATAACAAATTGGTTGTTCAACTCCCAGGAGAGCAGGACCCAACTAGAGCAGCGGAAATTCTTGGAAGTACAGCTTTGCTCGAATTTAGAGCTCAGAAATCAGGAACTCAAAATGAACTTAGGGATCTTCAGAGGATCAAAAGACAAGCTGAATTCATACTTAATTCTTATGAAAACACTAAAAAATCAGCCCAAGATCCATCAACTCTTGACTTAGATCGAAAACAAATTTCCTTGGCCCAAAAAACACTTGATATTAATAGTAATTTTGATAGTGAAGTGGAAAAGCTTCAAGAAGTGATTGATAAGGCTAGGTTTAAAATAGCTGAACTATTTGAACCAGCTTACTTTACTGGTAATTTGATAAAGGCAGGAAGTAAGCAGGAACAAAATGGTACTGGATGGGAAGTGAGTCTTACTTTTAATCGTGAAGGAGGTGAGAAATTTGCAGAGTTAACTCAATCAATTGCAGGCACCAATCGCTTACTTGGAATAGTTCTTGATGGAAGGGCAATTAGTGAAGCTTCTGTTGGTGAACAATTTAAGTCGGCTGGGATTACTGGTGGAGCTGCAACAATTAGTGGCAACTTCACAATTCAGGACGCCAGAGATTTAGAGGTAAAGCTTGATGGTGGATCCTTGCCTTTGCCTGTAGAAATTCTTGAAATTCGCACTATTGGTCCAACTCTTGGAGCTGCTAATGTTCGAAGAAGTTTGACTGCAGCACTGTCTGGACTTGCATTAGTTGCAGTGTTTATGTTGTTCACTTATCGGTTGGCAGGTTTTGTAGCTGTAATCGCATTGAGCCTTTACTCACTATTTAACCTTGCTATTTATGCATTGTTGCCTGTTACCTTGACTCTTCCAGGAATTGCTGGCTTCATATTAAGTATAGGAATGGCAGTTGATGCAAATGTGCTTATATTTGAACGCTTTAAGGATGAATTGCGACGTGGAAACACATTGATTCGGTCTATAGAAACTGGATTCTCTGAGGCTTTCTCTTCAATCATAGATGGTCATTTAACTACGTTGATAAGTTGCAGTGCTCTTTTCTTCCTAGGTACAGGATTTGTAAAAGGCTTTGCTGCAACTTTGGGAATAGGTGTTTTATTGAGCCTTTTCACCGCACTTAGTTGTACGCGTACTCTTTTGAGGTTCTTGATGAGTTATCAGAGATTAAGACGGCCAACAAATTTTTTAGCTGCAAATCAACTTCCAAACTCAATT
>CAJWIZ010000025.1 GCA_913041805.1 uncultured Prochlorococcus sp. | reverse complement strand
ATGACGCAGAGCAGGATTCTGACAAGCTTTATAGAGAGGCTATGGCTTTAGCTACCTCCGAAGCGAATGCTTCTAGGGAAAAAGCAAGGCGAGAGATAGATGCTCAGAGAGATTCAGCACTTACTCAATTGAAGTCTGATGCTGACAATTTGGGAAATCTCATTGTTGAACGATTATTGGCAGCTAAATGAACTCATTTTTCATCTTTGCCACAGAAGGCTTTGGTCTGAATCTCAATTTATTTGAGACGAATGTCATTAACTTGGCAGTTGTGATCTTTGGACTTTATAAATTTCTCCCAAATTTTTTGGGCAGCATGCTCGAACGCAGAAGATCGGCAATACTTGCTGATTTGAAGGATGCTGAAGATCGTTTAGAAGAGTCAAAAGAGGCATTATCCCAAGCGAAACAGGAACTCCAATCTGCTGAGCAGAAAGCTATTCAGATTAGAAGTGATGGCAAGGTGCGTGCCGAAGCTATTCGCTTGGAAACTGAAAAGCGCACTGTTGAGGAAATGGCCCGCATCAAGCAAGGAGCCACTTCAGATCTCAATGCTGAGGCTTCAAGGGTCACAGCTCAATTGCGTAGAGAAGCAGCACGTTTGGCTATAGAAAAAGCTTTGGACACTCTCCCAGGAAAACTTGACAAAAAAGCTCAGTCAAAGTTCATGAGCCAATCAATCAAAAATATGGGTAACGACTGATGCCTCTTCTTAATACAATCACAACCCCATATGCAGAAGCCTTTCTTCAAGTGGCCTCTAGCCGTAAGGAAGTAGACAAAGTTGTTGAGCAGGCCAAGGCAGTTTTAACCCTTTGGAATGACTGTCCTGTTTTTAGTGAAACTATGTCTTCACCAGTACTAGAGGTTGAGGCTAAGAAGGCAGCTCTAGAAAAGCTTTTTTCTGATCAAGTTACCCCGTCTTTCCTTAATCTCTTGAAATTGTTGGCAGATCGCCAACGAATAGGCCTGTTAGATGCTGTTCTTGAAAGAATGCTTGAGCTCTATCGAGAGCAACGCAACATTGCGTTAGCGACGGTTACCTCAGCATCTTCATTGAACGAAGATCAACAAGCTGACCTTCTTCAGAAGATTCAAGCTGTTGCTGGTACAGAAAATCTCGAGCTCAATCTTAAGGTTGACCCTGATTTGATAGGCGGCTTTGTCGTCAGTGTCGGCTCTAAGGTCATTGATGCCAGTCTGTCTGGACAGGTTCGTCGCTTAGGCCTTGCCCTGGCGAAGGTGAGTTAGCTCCTTTAAGTTAATCTCCATTTCCCTCCCCCTTTTTCTCTCTTAAACCCAACCTCCTCTCATGGTTTCCATTCGTCCCGACGAGATCAGTTCGATCCTGAAACAGCAGATTGCTGATTACGACAAGTCTGTATCAGTAAGCAATGTAGGAACAGTTTTGCAAATCGGTGATGGAATTGCGCGAGTTTATGGCCTTGAGAAAGTCATGGCAGGTGAACTCGTGGAATTTGAGGATGGGACTGAAGGCATTGCTCTAAACCTCGAAGATGACAATGTTGGTGTGGTACTCATGGGAGAGGGCATTGGCATTCAAGAGGGAAGTACCGTTAAGGCAACTGGAAAGATTGCATCTGTTCCAGTTGGTGATTCAATGTTGGGTCGAGTTGTTAGTCCATTAGGCCAGCCTGTAGATGGGAATGGAGAGATATCTTCTACTGATTCACGTCTTATTGAATCAGTAGCTCCTGGAATTATTAAAAGAAAGTCTGTACATGAACCAATGCAGACTGGGATCACATCAATTGATGCCATGATCCCAATTGGTAGAGGTCAGCGTGAGTTGATTATTGGAGATCGTCAGACTGGTAAGACTGCAATCGCAATCGACACGATAATCAACCAAAAGGGAGAAGATGTTGTTTGTGTGTATGTAGCTATTGGCCAGAAGTCGGCTTCAGTAGCAAATGTTGTGGAGGTTCTTCGTGAGAAGGGAGCTCTTGACTACACAGTGGTTGTTAATGCAAGTGCTTCTGATGCAGCAGCCTTGCAATATTTAGCCCCATATACAGGAGCAGCTATTGCTGAGTACTTCATGTACAAAGGGAAGGCTACCTTGGTTATCTATGACGACTTAACGAAACAAGCACAAGCTTATAGACAAATGTCTTTGCTTTTGCGTCGCCCACCTGGACGCGAGGCTTATCCAGGAGATGTTTTTTACCTTCATAGCCGCCTACTAGAACGAGCTGCGAAATTATCTGATTCGATGGGTAAAGGCTCTATGACAGCTTTGCCAATTATTGAAACTCAGGCAGGAGATGTTTCTGCATATATTCCTACAAATGTAATTTCCATTACTGATGGGCAGATTTTCCTAAGTTCTGACCTTTTCAACTCAGGATTGCGCCCAGCAATTAATGTTGGAATTTCAGTTAGTCGAGTTGGTGGTGCTGCTCAAACAAAGGCTATTAAAAAGATCGCAGGTACTTTGAAACTTGAGCTTGCTCAGTTTGACGAACTAGCGGCTTTCTCACAGTTTGCTTCTGATCTAGATGAAGCTACTCAGAAACAGTTGGGTAGAGGAAAGCGCCTAAGAGAGTTGCTTAAGCAGCCTCAGTTTGCTCCATTGAACTTAGCCGAACAGGTTGCAATAGTTTATGCAGGAGTCAAAGGTTTGATTGATGAAGTTCCTGAGGAACAAGTCACACAGTTTGCTCGTGAATTGCGTGACTATTTAAAAACTAATAAGCCCGAATTTATCAGCAAAATTTTGACAGATAAGGTTCTTGGCGAGGAGGCCGAGAAGATGCTTAAGGATGCCATCAATGAGGTTAAATCCTCGATGTTGGCAACTGTTTGATCCTTACGGTTTTTCAAGAGGAATTTATTTATGGCCAACCTTAAGGACATTCGAGACAGGATTGTTTCGGTGAAAAACACTAGAAAAATCACTGAAGCAATGCGGCTTGTCGCAGCAGCTAAAGTTCGGAGAGCCCAGGAGCAGGTTCTCCGAAGCCGACCTTTCGCTGACCGTTTAGCACGGGTATTGGAAAATATTCAAACTCGAATGACGTTTGAAGCTGCTGATGCCCCCTTGCTAAAAACACGTGATGTCGAAAAAATCACTCTCCTTGCTGTAACAGGAGACAGGGGACTTTGTGGTGGATACAACTCAAACATTATCAAGCGAACAGAGCAAAGGTATTTTGAGTTGAAAGCTCAGGGCTTCCAGCCAGATTTGGTTTTGATTGGCCGCAAGGCAATTACTTATTTTCAGAACAGGGCAAGTCAATTTACTATTCGTGCAACTTTCAAGGAGCTTGAACAAGTACCTACCGCTCAAGATGCAGAGTCCATTACTAGTGAGGTTTTGGCCGAGTTTCTTTCGGAAAGTACAGATCGAGTTGAGGTGATTTATACCAAATTTATCAACCTTGTTAGTTGTAATCCTGTAGTTCAGACTCTTCTCCCTTTAGATCCTCAAGGGATTGCAGAGGCAGATGATGAAATTTTTAGATTGACTACAAAAGATAGTCGTTTGACTATTGAGAAGGGTGCGGCTCCTGAGAATGAACAGCCCTCTCTCCCCTCCGACATTGTTTTTGAACAGAGTCCAGAGCAACTCTTAAATGCGCTTTTGCCTCTGTATTTACAAAATCAATTACTTAGGGCTTTGCAGGAATCAGCTGCTTCGGAATTGGCTAGCAGGATGACTGCGATGAATAATGCAAGTGACAATGCTAAGGAATTAGCTAAGACACTCAGCTTGGATTACAACAAGGCTCGTCAGGCAGCTATCACACAAGAGATCTTGGAAGTGGTTGGTGGAGCTAGCGTTTAGAGGTTGACTTCATCTTGGCTTGGATTTGAGATTTTCCAGGTCAGTTTGGTTTGTATGTGTAATCAATTAATTGAGATGAGTTGCATTAGTAATTAGTTAGGTGCCCATATTATTGATTGCATTGGGTTCATTCTACTTGTTAAGAACTTGTCCTAAACATTTTCAGGTTTTTAATCCATGATTAAAATCTAACTTAGATTAAAAGTTCGTTTATAACTACACGTGAAATTGCAGTTGCATCAATTAGATTTGATTTGGGCTGTAGAAGAAGTCCCTGTAGAAAACTTGCGATCTTGGATTATTAATCAAATTAATGAAATAGGAGAACCAGTGAGGTGGGCAATTACATCTATGAAGCATCAAGAATCTGAACCTTTTATTCGTCAATTGATAGTTGAAGCAGTAGTAATTGTTGCTTGATCATTAAATTGAATTCTTTAATCCTCCTATCCCTATCCTTCAAGGTTTTGCTGTGACCTTAGAGCTTCCGACAGTTTTGATTATTCCTAGTGGAATTGGTTGTTCCTTAGGTGGTTTTGCAGGCGATGCAATTCCTTCTGCGCGACTTTTGGCTAGTGCTTCAGGGTGCTTAATTACTCATCCAAATGTAATGAATGGTGCTTCTATTTATTGGAGTGATCCTCGGATTCATTATGTGGAAGGTTATGGTTTGGATCATTTTTTGGCAGGTGAATTTGTTTTGAGACCAGTGAGGACTCAACAAGTTGGCTTGCTTTTCGATGCCGGATTGGAACAAGAATTAAGAGCACGTCATCTACAGGTAGCAGACGCTTGTAAAGCAAGTTTGGGTTTAAATATCGGACCTGTAGTGACTACAGACGTACCAATAGATATCAGATTACATCAAGCAACTAGTGGTAGCAGTTGGGGAGAAATCGGACAAGCAGAAGCTTTGCTTAAGGCTGGGAATAAGCTGATAGAGGCTGGCGCAACAGCAATTGCTGTTGTGACTCGCTTTCCCGATGTGGTTGAAGAAGGATTATTAGATGCATATCGACAAGGGAAAGGTATTGATATTTGTGCTGGAGCTGAGGCAGTAATCAGTCATTTGCTGACAAAATTCCTTTGTGTTCCTTGTGCGCATGCCCCTGCCTTGTCGTCATTGCCACTGCAAGAAGCTCTAGATCCTCGTATCGCAGGTGAGGAACTTGGGCATACATTTTTGCCTTGTGTATTGGTGGGTTTGAGCAGAGCACCAGATCTTTTACGCTTTAATCAGGAAGACCTTCCTTCGACATTCAAATCCAGTGAATTACTTTGTGTTGATCAAGTGGGTGCTGTGATCGCTCCTGAAGGTGCACTCGGTAGTGAGCCTGTCTTGACTTGCCTGGAAAGAAAGATTCCTCTGATAGTTGTTTCCAACCCAAATGTTTTAAATGTTTCCTCTAAATTAATTGAGCTAAAAGGGGATAAAACTAAGAATAAAATGAAAGTATTTCATGCTAATAATTATCTTGAGGCAGCCGGTCTAATCCTTTCCTTGAGAGATGGAATCAACATAAATTCTTTGTATCGACCAATATCTAATATATTGGAAATCAGTTGAAAACTTAATTTGCTTTTGAAAATGATTCTTCTATAGGTAATAAATTCTCGACTCTTTAAAAAGCTTGATTCCTTACCTTAGGCATGCCATTGGGTGTCTTGGGGGGATGTTTAACGCTCTTGCTACGCGAGGGTGGCAGACTGAACCTTTGACGGTATTTAGTCCTGATAATAGTTCTGGACGTTCTGTCACAGCTTCTTCCAGGCCTCTCCCTGCCATTACGAGAATGTATGGAAGAGTCACACTTACAAGTGCCTCCGTTGAGGTAAAAGGTACAGCCCCGGGCATATTCCCTACTGCATAATGTTGGACGCCATGAATATTGACAGTTGGATTGGTATGGGTTGTTTCAAGACTTGTCGCTACACAGCCGCCTTGATCAATAGCTACATCTACGATCACTGAGTTCTTTTTCATTTGCTTCACCATTTGCTCGTTGACGAGTGTTGGTGCGCGTCCGCCTGGGGTCAGAACTGCACCGATAAGAAGATCTGCAGTTGGAACTAATCTTTCTAATAGAGCGTGATTGCTAACGACACTCGTTAACCTTCCTCTTCTATCTGCTTCTAAATTTCGCAATCTTTCTGGAGATCGATCTAAAAGCATTACTTCTGCATCCATTGCAGCAGCCAGTCTTGCCGCATTCCACCCAACCGTTCCTGCTCCAAGGACAATCACTCTGGCCGGTCTCACGCCAGTACATCCGCCAATAAGAACACCACTACCACCATGAGGTCGTTCCAGTAGATGTGCGCCTACTTGTGCAGCGAGTCGCCCAGCAATTTCACTCATTGGTGCAAGTAACGGCAAGCTTCCGTTTTCCATTTGAACGGTTTCGTAAGCCACACCTGTTGTCCCTGAAGCAATTAGGGCTTCTCCAACTTTTGGATAAGCTGCAAGATGCAAGTAAGTAAATAAGACCATGTCTCTTCTAAGAAACCCAAATTCTTCTTCCTGCGGCTCTTTAACTTTCACTACTAGGTGAGCAGCCCAAGCTTCTTCTCGTGTGACTATTTTGGCGCCTGCATTTGCAAAAGCTTCATCATCAATACCTGCACCAGCTCCAGCCTTGGATTGCACTCGAACCTCTAAGCCTTGGTTGACGAGCTCTCTTGTCCCGTCTGGTGTTAGAGCAACACGGAGTTCATCCGCTTTGATTTCTTTAGGGACGCCGATGCTGGCCATCGGCGCCGAGAGAACTGAGGACGGCATGGACGGCTGTGACTTCTCTTAGGTTGCACATTTCAGAGCAGACTGGCCAGTATTTGTTTTGATCATTTGGCGGCTATCGGTAATCTCCAGCCACTCCCAAAAGCTTGATTGCTTACTTTTAGAAGGGGTGGTGCTTGTTTTCTCTTGAATTCTGCTTGTTTTAGGAGGTTTTCAATTTTTTTTATTAGCTCTTCCGAATTTCCTGAATTAATAAGCTCTTCAGTCGTTGATTCTTTTTCAATAAAAGCTTTCAGGATAGGATCCAGAATTTCATAGTCAGGTAATGAATCACTATCCAATTGATCTGCCTTGAGTTCAGCACTTGGGGGTTTGGTTAGGATTTCTTCTCCTACAAGTTCACCTTCCAGTGAAAGACCTAATTGAGATCTAAATCTCCAAGACTCTTTACTATCCATCCATTTGCAGAGCTTAAAAACGCTTGTTTTGTATAAGTCTCCAATAACAGCTAGACCTCCATTCATGTCTCCATAAAGAGTGCAATAGCCAACTGCTAGTTCAGATTTATTGCCAGTTGAAAGAAGTAGGTGACCTTTTTGATTGGCTAAAGCCATAAGCAATGTGCCCCGAATTCTAGCTTGTAAGTTTTCTGCTGTTAGCCCTTCTGGTGCTTGACCTAGTGGGGACTTTAGTGCTGAATGATAACTATTGATTAGAGGTTCGATTGGGAGTGTGTGGGTAATGATTCCAATGCGCTTCGCAAGTGCTAAAGCATCTGTAATTGATCCAATTGAGCTCCAAGGTGAGGGCATTAGTACACCAGTAACATTTTTCGCTCCTAAGGCTGCTACTGCAATGATTGTGACTAATGCAGAATCAATGCCACCACTTAAGCCAATGATTGCGGATTCAAATCCACATTTTTTTGCATAATCACGAACACCTAGGACTAGTGCTAGGGAAAGTTGCTCTTGCTGGTTAGATGGAGAAATAATCTTTTGGTAAATTGGTTTTGTTGGCTCCCAGATAGTTATCTCTTCACGACAGGCTGGTAGTGAGAGAGTTAGTTCAGCTTTTGCATTAAGTACAAAACTTGAGCCATCAAATATAAGTTCATCATTAGCGCCGATTTGATTGAGATATATCACTGGGCAATTGAGTCTTTTTGCTGCTTTGGCTGCCAATTTTTGTCTGAGGATTAATTTGTTTTGGCTGAATGGTGAGGCGGAAAGATTAACAAGTAGATCTATCCTTTGTGATTTAAGCTTTTCAATGGGATCTGGCCCCTGTATACGTTGGTTTTGAAGATCATCTTC
>CAJWIZ010000024.1 GCA_913041805.1 uncultured Prochlorococcus sp. | reverse complement strand
AAAAAATAATTATCAATCCCAATGGTGAGATAAATCTAAAGACCCAAGACTTTGAAGTGATACATCTTGGAAATAATGGGATTTATCTAAAAGAACAAATAAGTGTTCTTCAAAAGCTAAGTCAAAATATGCCTGAAAGCTTTATTAATCAGCAAGGAACAATCCTTGATATAACAGACCCATCTAGACCAGAGTTCCAAATTCCAAAATCTAGATTCAAGGAAAAATCTTAAAGTTTTTAATAGCCTCTTAAGAAAAAGCAGCAATCAACAATTCTTACTTCATATTTCAAAGTTGTTTATGGAACAAACTCTGAATAGATTTGAATAGGTTCAAGAGTTTGATAAAAAAACAAACAATCAGACGAGAAAACCTGGCCTTGAAGCCAGATTCTTGATATCGATAGTGAAATTACAGCTTTTGGATTGCCAGAAGATGACTTCTTCTACTGATACTTTTACTTATTGGTCACTCCTAGGTCTTCCCCCAGGCAGCAATTCCGAACAACTCAAGCAGGCATTCAAAAGAGAAGCAAAGCGCTGGCATCCAGACTTGAATAGGAATAGCAAGAGTGCTGAAGAACGCTTCAAATGGGTGAATGAAGCATATTTAGTTCTGAGTGATCCAAAAAAGCGATTTGAATGGGAAATTGCTGGGAAGCCAAGCTTTGAAATCAAAAAGTTTGCCCAACAAGCTCAAGTCAAAACCTCGGAACCATCACCAAACGAGTCAAATAAAAGCAAAATTGTGTTCAATTCTGGAGAAAAACTTGTAATCCTTTTAATTTCCTCAATCATCATGTTCACCTTGAATACTTTTTTATCATGAATGGCAATTCCCTAGCAGACTGGCTTTTAGGAGAAAAATGAGTCTTAAAAGATAGTAAAAAGGGAATGAAAACTCCTCATTTCAGACCTCAAAAAAAAAGTAACTTTTTTGAAAATCTCAACAGGAGACTATCGTAAGGACATAATTCAACAAAATTCATTGCTTACATCTGAATATGGAGTTGGGTAGCGTAAACAAATCGGGGTTGATGCGAATGGACGGAATCAGTCCAAGCCAATCAGCTCGTATCGAAGTCATTGGTGTAGGCGGTGGAGGTAGTAACGCCGTCAACGGAATGATTCTTAGCGATTTAGATGGAGTGGCTTATCGAGTACTCAATACCGATGCACAAGCCCTTATTGAATCGCAAGCACAAAACAGGTTGCAATTAGGTCAAACCTTAACAAGAGGTTTAGGAGCAGGCGGCAATCCAAGTATTGGGCAAAAAGCTGCGGAGGAATCTCGTGCCGAGTTACAAGAAGCTCTTCAGGGATCAGACCTGGTCTTCATAGCGGCCGGTATGGGTGGCGGCACCGGCACTGGTGCCGCACCGGTAGTAGCAGAAGTTGCTAAAGAGAGTGGTGCTCTGACAGTAGGAATTGTCACTAAGCCCTTTAGCTTCGAAGGCAGAAGACGCATGAGACAAGCTGATGAAGGTATCGCACGTCTTGCAGAAAATGTAGATACATTAATTGTCATCCCCAATGACCGTTTAAAAGATGTTATTGCTGGAGCGCCCCTAAAAGAAGCATTCAGGAATGCTGATGACGTTCTGCGAATGGGTGTCAAAGGAATAAGTGACATCATTACTTGCCCTGGATTAGTCAACGTCGACTTCGCAGATGTAAGGTCTGTGATGACTGAAGCAGGAACTGCCCTGCTAGGCATTGGACTTGGTTCAGGAAGATCCAGGTCAATTGAAGCAGCTCAAGCCGCAATTAATAGTCCTCTACTAGAAGCAGGTCGCATCGACGGTGCAAAAGGTTGTGTAATCAATATCAGTGGAGGAAAAGATATGACACTAGAGGACATGACTTCCGCATCCGAAGTCATCTATGAAGTAGTCGATCCCGATGCAAATATCATAGTTGGAGCAGTAATCGATGAAAAACTTGAAGGTGAAATCCAAGTAACTGTTATTGCTACTGGCTTTGAGAGCAATCAGCCTTATCGCAATCAAAGGTCACGCAGTAAATTATCATCCCAATCTTCTTATAACCAGACAGAAATCAAAGAGCCTGGACCAGGCATCCCTGACTTCTTGCGACTTCGACAAATTCGCAGGGATGAAGATAACTGAAAAACAATTTTATTTAGGTGACCCGGAGGCCACGCCTGCACCGAGCATCCCTTGTGGCTGCTACCTTCCGGTCCTGACCAGGTTTGGGAGTCGAAGCCGCATGGGTCCGAGTCAAGTAAATTTTAGCAATCCATGCTTAGGGAATATCTAAAAAAGATGCTCCCTTCAGAATTGATTCGTTATAAACAACGAGGAAAATCAATCACAATCCTCACAGCTTGGGACAGCCTCTCAGGATCAATCGTTGAAGAGGCTGGAGCTGATGTAGTACTGGTTGGAGATTCGCTGGGGATGGTAATCCTCGGCCATGCAACTACTCTCCCAGTAACACTGGACCAAATGCTGCATCACACTCAAGCTGTCGGGCGGGGATTCAAAAAGCCATTAACGAAGCAACCATTAGTAGTATGCGACCTTCCATTTCTCAGCTACCAATGCGGAGAAGACAAAGCAGTGGCTGCTGCAGGCTCTCTTCTCAAAAATTCATGTGCAGCCGCTGTAAAACTAGAGGGAGCAGAACCTGAAGTACTGTCAGTCATCGAAAGACTAGTAAGAATGGGTATACCTGTAATGGGTCACCTAGGTCTTACTCCTCAATCGGTTCATAAACTTGGTTATCGTCGACAAGCAGAAGACAAAGTCAGTCAAGAGAAAATTTTTACACAAGGGCTTCAACTTCAAAACGCAGGCTGTTTTAGCCTCGTAGTTGAACATGTTCCAACTGGTGTAGCAAGCTATCTAACAAAGGAGCTAGAAATCCCTGTCATTGGAATTGGAGCTGGCAAAAACTGTGATGGTCAAGTCCGCGTTACAGCAGACCTCCTCGGCCTTTCGTCTAAACAACCCCCATTTAGCCAACCAATCATCGAAGGTCACAATCTTTTCGTCAAAGCTTTGCAGGAATGGGTTGAACAACAACATTTTGAGGGAGAGAGTCCCACCAACGAAGCATCTGAATAAGAGTTTGATTGCTAAGTTCCATTCCTTTTGGTTCGCTCAATCTGAATCGTGAACCTTCACGTTTCAACAAACCTCCTTCCAGTGAATCTTTCATGAACTCGCAAAATAATTTGACATAAAAATCACACTTCTCTTCACTCCATCCCCACCGTCTTGCCAAAGCGTAGAAATCTATCCCTTCACGACGTCTTAACCCAACCATTAGCTGCTCATCCAATGTCATTGAGCATGCTGTCAATACTTCTAAAGAAGGATGCACTCCATTTTGTTCTTGATCTTCTATCCAGGTTCTATAAGTATCTCTTGTTCTGGGGCGAGCGAATCTTTCTCCCCATGGAGCACTAGTAGCACCCTGACCAAATCCCCACCATCCTGCACCACTCCAATAAACTCTGTTGTGCCTAGAAGCATGGCCTGGCAATGCATAGTTTGATATCTCATATCTTGCAAAACCGACCTTGGACAAAACTGAGCTAGTGGCTCTCATAATGTCTGCTGCTAAATCATGATCGAGCAGCTCTAGTTCCCCACGGCTTTGCTTCCATGCAAAAACCGTACCAGCCTCAATTGATAAATCATAAATAGCAAGGTGAGGTGCAGAGGTGTCAATAGCCTGATTCAGTTCCTTCTCCCAAGAGCACAAACTCATTCCGGGCACACATTGAATTAAATCAAGACTCCACGTTGAGATCCAACCAGATCTATAAAAATCATTCAACCATTGGCAGGCCTCAAGGAGATGGCTTCGACGATGTCTCCTGCCAAGCCTTTCCAAAATCAAATCATCAAAACTTTGTCCTCCTAGACTTATCCTTGTTATTCCTACGTCTACAAAACCTTTAAGACTTTCAAGACTAAAACTTGCAGGATCTATTTCCATAGTGATCTCAACTCCATCTTGAAATCCAAAGTGATTTTCAAGATGCCCCAGCAACGAACTTATTTGGGAAGGAGTCAATAAAGAAGGGGTACCTCCTCCGATGTAGACAGTCGCGAGTGGTGCGCCTTCAGGAACGACTGCAATCTCTCGATGCAAAAGGTTTAAATAAGACTTGATAGCGGAGCTCCCTGGACCATTAGCTCCGCTAGCTTTATCTCCAAGAGGTACAACAACAAAGTCACAGTAGAAACAGCGTCTATGACAAAAGGGAATATGCAAATATGCACTGCGAGGGGGTTTCAAGGGATCCAAGTAGCCCATCACTCCTGCTGCAAAGGTGCGGTGATCTTCCAGAGCCAAATTCACGACAGTGAAGCATCCTTAATTGGTCTGGAGCGAGGTCTTCCGAGCTGATTCAATGGTGGACCTCCTATTACTGTTTTTATTCCTTATTTCAGGTGCAATTGCAGGGTGGCTGTGCTTCAACTTGTTCCCAAACAATTTCTTAGAGCAAATTTTATTACAAGAAAACCTTTTTGAGCATTTACCACGTGAAACAGATTTAAGAACTCTTTTAGCTGGTTTTGGAGCTTTAATTGGTTTATTAGCAGGTTTTTCTTTCCAACAACTTCGAAATAGATTAATTCAAAATACACGATCTATGCCTACCGATCTTTTAATCGGTAGGTCTATAGGTTTAATTCTTGGCCTACTAATAGCCAATCTTTTAATTGCACCACTATTGTTTTCACCTTTACCTGGCAAAATTATATTTGCAAAACCATTATTAGCAATTGTAGGGAATATTTTCTGTGGGGTATTAGGTTACAATCTTGCAGAAGTGCATGGGCGAACCCTGTTACGCCTCTTCAATCCAAATAGCACTGAAGCGTTATTAATAGCGGAAGGGATACTTACTCCAGCAAGTGCCAAAATACTTGATACAAGTATAATTATTGATGGCAGAATCAAAGCATTGCTTTCTTCCGGATTAATTGAAGGTCAAGTAATTGTTTCCCAATCTGTAATAGATGAACTTCAACAATTAGCCGATTCAAGCAATAACGAAAAAAGATCAAAAGGGAGAAGAGGTCTTAAACTTCTCAACAATTTACGCGAAAAGTATGGCAAAAGATTAGTGCTAAATACTACTCGCTATGATGGGAATGGAACAGATGATCGACTATTGAAACTAACTGAAGATACTGGAGGTACGCTAATAACTTCTGACTACAATTTATCTCAAGTAGCCAAAGTAAAAGACTTGGGTGTATTGAACCTAAGCGAATTAGTTATTGCGTTAAGACCAGATGTCCAACCCGGCGAAAAGCTAGACCTTAAAATTGTTCGAGAAGGGAAAGAAGAGAATCAAGGCGTTGGATATCTTGATGACGGAACAATGGTTGTAATAGAAGGGGCAAAAAAATTCATTGGCAACAGACTTGAGGTGATTATCACAGGTGCCTTGCAAACTCCTACAGGAAGGATGGTCTTTGGCCAAGTAGAAAAAGGTCAGGCTTCTAATAAATCCAACAAAACAAAAGCAACTTAAGGCCAAAGCCAGCTAGGCTCCAGTTCCTGCAAAAGTTTTGCTGCATATGACGGTGTCCGCTCCCTACTACGGTGATTCAGCCGTGATGCGCACACCCCCTCCGGACCTGCCATCACTGCTACTAAAGGAAAGAATTGTCTACTTAGGTCTTCCTTTGTTTTCTGATGACGATGCCAAGCGGCAGCTTGGCATGGACGTAACCGAGCTCATAATTGCCCAACTTCTTTATTTGGAGTTTGACAATGCAGAGAAGCCTATTTATTTCTACATCAACTCAACAGGCACTAGTTGGTATACAGGGGATGCTATAGGTTTCGAAACTGAGGCATTCGCAATTTGCGACACACTAAGTTACGTAAAGCCACCAGTGCACACAATTTGCATAGGCCAAGCCATGGGAACAGCCGCAGTAATTCTTTCAGCTGGGACAAAAGGACACCGAGCAGCACTTCCACACGCCTCAATCGTCCTTCATCAGCCAAGAAGTGGAGCACAAGGGCAAGCCACTGATATCCAAATTCGTGCCAAGGAAGTCATCCATAACAAGCATTCAATGTTAGAGATACTTTCAAAAAATACGGGTCGAAGTGTTGAACAATTATCCAAGGATTCAGATCGAATGAGTTACCTAAGTCCCAAGGAAGCTGTTGAGTATGGAATTATTGATCGAGTGCTAACTAGCAGAAAAGATCTACCAAAAAGAGACAATCTTAAATAAATATGGCATAAGTATTTATCAATCAAATAGAGTTAATAAACTCTCAAACATCCAATCATTACTTAATTCTTTCACTTTCAAAAAAAATGCCTATTGGTACCCCAAGTGTTCCCTACCGCCTTCCGGGCAGTCAGCTAGAGAGATGGGTGGACATTTATACAAGACTTGGTGTTGAACGGATTCTATTCCTTGGGCAAGAAGTAAATGATGGAGTTGCCAATAGCTTGGTTGCGCAAATGCTTTATCTGGATTCAGAAGACAGCAGCAAGCCTATTTATCTATATATCAATAGTCCAGGGGGCTCAGTTACAGCAGGTTTGGCGATCTATGACACTATGAAGTACGTCAAAAGTGACGTTGTAACCATTTGCGTAGGTCTTGCTGCTTCAATGGGAGCTTTCCTTTTGACTGCTGGCACAAAAGGGAAGCGACTAGCTTTGCCTCACAGCAGGATCATGATTCACCAACCATTAGGAGGCACATCTCAAAGACAAGCCAGCGATATCGAAATAGAGGCAAAAGAAATTCTTCGAATTAAAGAGATGTTGAATCGCTCAATGGCAGAAATGACAGGTCAATCTTTTGAGAAAATTGAAAAAGATACAGACAGGGACTACTTCCTGAGCGCATCTGAGGCCAAAGAATATGGCTTGATTGACAAGGTGATTGCTCACCCCAACGAAGCGTAATTAAGAAAATTGATTAAAAAATAATTACTGATTTTCATAAAACACCTTCAAAACTCAATTAAAGCTGCAAAAACTTAAATCAAGGTTTACTAACCTAAGAACTCTTTTGCTTAAGCTCTGCCTTAAACCTGCACTGAAATAGTTATCGCATGGCTCAACTCTTTTACGACACTGATGCAGACCTCAACCTGCTCAAAGACAAAACAGTCGCAATCATCGGTTATGGATCACAAGGCCATGCACATGCCCTCAACCTAAAAGACAGTGGAATTAGCGTGGTCGTAGGTCTATATGAAGGCAGTAGATCAGCCAACAAAGCATCTGCAGATGGACTTGAAGTCCTGAGCGTTGCAGATGCTTCCGCTAAAGCTGACTGGATAATGATTCTTCTACCTGATGAGTTCCAGAAAGATGTTTATGCAAAAGAGATTGCACCACACCTAACTGAAGGGAAAGTACTCAGCTTTGCTCATGGTTTCAATATTCGTTTTGAGTTAATAAAACCACCTTCTTTTGTTGACGTAGTGATGATTGCTCCGAAAGGTCCAGGTCATACAGTCCGCTGGGAATATCAAAATGGTCAAGGTGTTCCTGCTCTTTTCGCAATTGAGCAAGACTCGTCGGGACAAGCTCGTGAACTAGCCATGGCCTATGCAAAAGGCATTGGAGGCACTAGGGCTGGAATTTTGGAAACCAATTTTAGAGAAGAAACTGAGACAGACCTATTTGGAGAGCAAGCAGTTCTATGCGGTGGATTATCTGAACTTGTAAAAGCAGGGTTCGAAACACTTGTAGAAGCTGGATATCAACCTGAACTGGCATATTTCGAATGCCTTCATGAAGTAAAGCTAATAGTTGACTTAATGGTTAAAGGTGGATTAACAGCAATGCGTGATTCCATCTCAAACACAGCTGAATACGGCGATTATGTCAGTGGACCAAGGCTAATAAATCAACAAACCAAAGATGAAATGAAACGCATTCTTGCTGATATACAAAATGGAAGCTTTGCTAAAAACTTTGTAGCCGAATGCGATGCAGGGAAACCAGCAATGAAGGAATTTCGTGATCGAGATGCTGCCCATCCGATCGAGCAAGTCGGGAAAGGACTTCGTGCAATGTTTAGCTGGTTAAAAACAGACTGACCTATGCAATCACGCTGGTATTAACTTCAGCAGCATTAGACCTGTTGATAGGTGATCCACACTGGGCTCCCCATCCAGTTGAATTCATGGGAGTGCTAATCAACAATCTTCGTCTTCAAGTAGAAGCATTTGCAAAAGACAACATCTGTAAATTAAGAATTGGGGGACTATTAATTACATTTATTCTTGTCTTAATTAGTGGATTATTTGGATGGCTTTTAGAACGATTA
>CAJWIZ010000023.1 GCA_913041805.1 uncultured Prochlorococcus sp. | reverse complement strand
AAAGCAATTACTCTTCCACTATCTCCACGTTCCAAAACACGTACATGACTAGGGGAAGCATTTGCTTTCTTAAAAGAAGTCAAGAAATTTTTTAAATCTTCAGAAGTAAAAATACGAGTCCATCGAAAACGTGAATGAGAATTTCCATAGGCTCCTTCTACTTGTTGCAAAAGATCATTTACTCCTGAAGTAGTTTGCAGTGGCATTTCAAAACGATCAATCCATTTATTAGATCCATCTAATTGAGCTTTCAAATATGGCAATGGAGACATGGACCATGCCTCATTTCCTGAAGCCATTACACCTCCATTACTTGCATGATAAACAGCATGAATTGGCTTATTTTTCCAAGTCAAATATCGGCCTGAAGTTTTCGATATCGCATTTCTTACGCGTTCACTAGCTCTACTAGGGTCTTTATAGACCTGGCATTGGGTATCGCTGCATAAGTTATAACCATCAATCTCAAAACGATTGCTATTGGCCAATGCCCAAGTACGAGCCAATACAGCTTGTGCTGCGAGTGCAGATATAGGCGCACCAGCACCAATTTCATAAGGCACTACTCCTAATAAATAGCGCTCCAGAGGAACTTCCTCTATCAGGGTCCAACTTCCATAAGCATCAGCTTGAAGCAAAAAAGGACCAGAAAAAACGCCATTCTTTAACTGCAAACCATCGGGAGCTTCAATTTCTACAGGACCAGACAAAAGTAATTCTCCAGTCAGGCCTTTCAACACAGGCTTTATCTCTGAAGTAATCGTCTTATTCCAAGTGACAAAACCAAGTTCCTTAGGGACCTTTACGCCTTGAGAAACCCAGAGCTCCCAATCTTTAGGATGAGCAATCTGCGCAGTGATCCCTTTTTTTTTGAGACTCAAAGCCAAACGTTGCGCAGACTCAAAACTTGCAAAAGGCCCAGCCACTTGCCTTGCCACTTTGAGAGGGTTCAACAAAGAAACTTTTCTCCAAGCAATAGTTATCTCAACAGATTTGTGAACAAGCCCATTTGCATCTTTCAATATCAAAGCCTTACCTGCGCTCTTCAGATGCAATTCCTGGGCAGATTTGGCATAGGTTGTTTCACGTCCCAAATATGATTCCAACCCAACCAGAAGCAAAGATTTGGCATGAAATTTTTGCTGCTTTGCTGCAAGTTCTTCTTTATAGGTAGATAAAGCTCCAAGTTCTGATACACCTAAATGCTCCGCACTGCATCCAGCTATAAAGGCAGGAATGCTTAGAAAAAATGCACTCAGACTTAGCTTTGAAAGAATCATTCAACTAAAAAACACAATGGAAACTGCTACCTCTGCTATACGAAACAATCAGCATTAGTTGGCTAGAAGCAGGTTAAGCAAGTAATGTTGCTGATTGTGCTTGCAGAAGGACATGCCAAAGCTAAAGACCCGCAAAGCAGCTGCAAAGCGATTCCAGGCAACTGGCACAGGCAAATTCATGCGTCGTCGAGCCTTCCGCAATCATTTGCTTGACCATAAGAGTCCTAAACTAAAGCGACATCTTGCTACAAAAGCCGTTGTAGATGATCGGGATGCAGACAACGTGAGTCTGATGCTCCCTTACGCCTAAAAAGGACTAAAGTCTAAAAGCCCCCACGATTTGATTCTCTACCTATCGATTTATTCTCATGGCACGTGTAAAGAGAGGAAATGTAGCCCGAAAACGTCGCAATAAGATACTTCGCTTAGCTCGCGGTTTTAAAGGTAGTAACGGAACTCTTTTCCGAACTGCTAATCAGCGTGTGATGAAAGCTCTTTGCAATGCATATAGAGATCGTCGTCGTCGCAAGCGGGATTTCCGTCGGCTCTGGATCGCACGTATCAATGCAGCCTCAAGAATAAATGGCCTCAGCTATAGCCGACTGATCGGTGGCCTAAAAAAAGCCGATATTCGCCTAAATCGAAAAATGCTAGCTCAAATGGCTTTAGTTGATCCACAAAGCTTTAGCGAAGTAGTAGCCGTAGCAAAGAATTGATCATTAAGACAATGTTTAAGTGGCTATTACAAAGGACAAAGATTTAACAAAATCAATTATTGATTACTCAAGATAGTTAGAATTAAACGAATTAGATAATTATTAAAAAATTAATTATTTCTCTCTATCCATTTAAGTCTCAAACAGAGTGACTTCAGAATTAAAATTGAAATGAGTTATCAAAAGCTAATTGAACCTGAAATATTGCGTCTGAATTGCATCAGGTTTCTGCATTAATCATGGACACACTTCTTCCACAAGCCTATTTATTAGCCCTCACTGGCTTACTTGTCATAGTTGCAGTATTAGTAGGGCGTCAGCTGCTAAAAGTCCGAAAAGATGAGGCAGAGTTAATTCAACTGGAAAAAGTTGGTGCAAATACTTCAAAAGATGCAGCTGAGCTATATGAACTTGCCTCAGTTCAATTACGCAAAAGGTTATACCCTCAAGCAACGACTAATCTACGTAAAGCATTAAAAAGACTTGATAATGAGCCAAATGAAGCAAAGGCTTTAATTGAAAATGCTTTAGGCTTTGCATTAGCAGCTCAAGAAGACTTTGAAGCTGCTGTAGGTCATTATAAAACTGCATTAAAAGCCAAGGAAGATTATCCTGTTGCATTAAATAATCTTGCATTCGCCAAACAACGACTTAAGCAAGAAAATGAAGCCATAGAGTTATACAAAAAAGTTTTAATTATTGATCCAAAAAATAAAACTGCTAAAAGACAAATCAGACAACTAAAAAGAAATAATCAAAACAGCTCACAAGACAGTAAAGATAGTTTGGGCTTTTGAAGATTGAGCACTACATTTAGAGTTTAAATCAATATATCCTCCAGGATTATTTAATCGAGGTGAATTCCATAACAGTCTTTCAAGGCCTGCTAACCCCAAAAAAGTTCCACCTGGCTCGATGTCAAGAATCCTTTGATTAGAAATAATTAGTAACTCTATCTGATTGGATTGTGCATTTAAATTGCCACGAAGATCAACTTCACTTCCATCAATCAGCAGTTGACCATCCAAAGATACTATTTGTCCTATCGGCTTTACTTTAGAGAACAGCAACGTGACATTGATTCGAGAGCCATCATTAAATGAACTATACGTACCACACCATTTACGAGAAATTGTCTGAGCCAACTCTTGAGCCTTTTTTACAGGGTCAAAGCTTTCTACAGATCCCTCAATCACAAAAGGCAAAACCTTAAGGGTTGAATCAGGAGATGATGATTCCAATTCCTGCAAAGGTGCCTCAGAACCCATTTTTGGAGGCATAGCTTGCTCCAAAACAGAAGCATCACCAAGCAAAAGCCCAAGCAATCCCAAAAAGGGCATTCAACCAAAATCAATTTCTATAACAAGCTAAATCCAAGCAAGCCAAGCAAGCCGACTATCACAACAATGTTTTCCCAACCCTCTCATAAAAAGTGAATCACTCCAATGATTAATAAACAAGATCTACTCAAGATCGGCAACAAATTTTTTCGCAGCAGACTGCTAATTGGAACAGGTAAATATCAAAACCTGCAGCTCATGCGAGAAAGCCTAACTCTTTCAGACAGTGAAGTAGTGACGGTTGCTGTTAGACGAGTTCAATCTGAAGAATCAGGTCATCAGGGGCTAATGGAAGCTATTGATTGGTCTGATATTTGGATGCTCCCAAATACAGCAGGTTGTACAAATGCTGAAGAAGCTATTCGAGTAGCAAGACTTGGCAGAGAACTTGCCAAAGTCGCTGGTCAACAAGAAAACAATTTCATCAAACTTGAAGTGATTCCTGACAAGCATCACTTGCTTCCTGATCCCTTTGGAACACTTCAAGCTGCAGAGCAACTTGTAAAAGAAAATTTTACAGTCCTTCCATATATCAATGCAGACCCATTACTAGCAAAAAGGCTTGAGGAAGTTGGGTGCGCAACAGTAATGCCACTTGGGTCACCAATTGGATCAGCTCAAGGCATCAAAAATGAAGCCAATATTGCTCTAATCATTGAGAATTCAAATATCCCTGTAATTGTTGATGCTGGAATTGGCGTGCCCAGCGAAGCCGCACATGCAATGGAGATGGGTGCAGATGCAGTCCTTGTGAATAGTGCCATTGCTTTAGCTCAAGATGCCCCTGTCATGGCCAAAGCAATGTCTAAGGCCGTACAAGCTGGCAGGTTGGCCTTTCTGGCTGGCAGACTGCCTCAAAGGTCTCATGCAATGCCTAGCTCACCAACATTCGGAATAATTACCAACTCAACAACAGTGCAAGAAAAGTGAAAAGCAGTGAAGGAAAGTAACGGAATCATTCGCTGAAGCAATTCGTTCCATAAGGTCCGCCGAGAGATTGCAACAAAATGTCCGTTACAGAAGAATCAGGCGGACGGCTTAATGCCTTTGCAAAAGAGCCAAAAATTGAAGTAATTAGCAAAGAAGCTAGTTCTAGCAACAACTTTCGGCTCTTGATTTTTGCCGGATTCATGCTTGTAATTGGTCTAATTGCGTACGGAGTTTTCATGAGCTGAAAACCCTGTAGTAGCTTGACTAAATTGAGCGCATAGCTCTGTCTCCTGGAGTTTGGGTTGAAAGTTCTAGTTCTCGGTGGCGATGGCTTCTGTGGTTGGCCTTGTGCAGTGAACTTGGCCGACCAAGGTCACGACGTTTTAATCGTTGACAATTTAAGTCGGCGAAAAATTGATGTTGACCTTGAAGTCGAGTCACTCACACCGATCTCAAGTATTGGAGATCGATTAAAAGCATGGGCAGAGATCGGCGGTAAGCCCATGCGATTCGAGCACCTCGATATTGCCAAAGAATATAAAAGGCTCTTAGAGCTGCTTAAAGCTGAGCGACCAACGGCGGTTGTCCACTTTGCAGAGCAAAGAGCAGCGCCGTATTCAATGAAAAGCAGTGCTACTAAACGCTATACCGTTGACAACAATGTCAATGGAACACATAACCTACTAGCCGCAATTGTTGAAAGCGGACTAGACATACATATTGTCCATCTAGGCACAATGGGCGTTTATGGATATGGGTCCCATCGAGGAGCAACAATTCCAGAAGGTTATTTAAAAGTCGAAGTTCCTCAACCAGATGGAACTCGTTTTGAAGAAGAAATCCTTCATCCTGCAAGTCCAGGGAGTGTTTATCACATGACTAAAACACTCGATCAATTACTTTTCCTTTACTACAACAAAAATGACAATATCCGGATAACAGATCTTCATCAAGGAATCGTGTGGGGGACCAATACGGATGCAACCAATAGAGATCAACGCCTAACTAATCGCTTTGATTATGACGGAGATTATGGAACAGTTCTCAACAGATTCCTAATGCAAGCAGCGATCGGCTATCCACTAACAGTTCATGGCACGGGAGGTCAAACGCGTGCCTTCATCCACATTCAAGACTCCGTCAGATGCGTACAATTAGCTCTAGAAAACCCTCCCAAACAAGGCGAAAGGGTCAAAATCTTTAACCAAATGACTGAAAGTCACCAAGTTGGTGAGCTCGCAAAAAAAGTTGCTGCATTAACAGATGCGAAACTAAATTACTTACCTAATCCAAGAAATGAAGCGGTTGAGAACGACTTAATTGTTGATAATCGATGCTTCATTGAGCTTGGACTAAATCCAACCACATTGGATGATGGTCTTCTTGCTGAAGTAGTTGATGTCGCCAGGCGTTGGTCCAATCGATGTGATCGCAAACGCATTCCATGTGTATCAGCTTGGACATCAACTCAAGCCGAAGCAATTAAAAAGCCTTAATAAATGGGCCCACTATTTCCAGCGCTAGCACAGTGAAGATTGCCTTTTTTACCGAAACTTTCCTTCCCAAAGTAGATGGGATAGTCACTCGTTTAACAAAAACAGTTAAGCATCTCATTGAAGCAGGAGATGAAGTAGTTGTTTTCTGCCCAGAAGGATGTCCAAGCAATTACATGGGAGCACAAGTTGTTGGTGTATCGGCAATGCCTTTACCCCTCTATCCAGAACTAAAACTTGGACTGCCTGGACCAGCAGTATCTGATGCACTAGATACTTTTGAACCAGATCTAGTACATGTAGTTAATCCAGCAGTCCTAGGACTAGGAGGAATCTGGCTAGCAAAAACCAACAACATCCCACTAGTTGCTAGCTATCACACCCATCTTCCTAAATATCTCGAGCATTACGGAATGGGGATGCTTGAACCTCTCCTTTGGGAACTTCTAAAAGCTGCACATAATCAGGCAGTAATCAACTTATGTACTTCCACCGCAATGGTGAAAGAGCTGAGTGAAAAAGGTATTCAACACACTGCACTATGGCAACGAGGAGTTGATACAGAAACCTTCAGACCTGAATTACGTAAAGATGAAATGAGACGTCGTCTTTTAGGCAAATTCAATGATGAAGGAGCACTACTTATTTATGTAGGAAGATTATCGGCAGAGAAACAAATCGAACGAATCAAACCTGTATTGGAAGCTTTGCCTCATGCCCGATTAGCGCTGGTTGGAGATGGGCCACATCGTCAACAACTAGAAAAAACCTTTGAAAACACAGCTACTAATTTCGTTGGCTATCTATCTGGAGAAGAACTAGCTAGTGCTTATGCCTCTGGAGATGCGTTCCTATTTCCATCAAGCACTGAGACCCTAGGTTTAGTCCTTCTAGAAGCAATGGCAGCAGGCTGCCCAGTAGTAGGCGCCAATAGGGGCGGAATCCCAGACATCATTACTGATGGAGTGAATGGATGTCTTTTTGATCCAGATGGCAACAACAAAGGCTCTGAAAGCCTTATCAAAGCAACACAAAGACTTCTAAACAATGATCTTGAGCATCAATCAATGAGAAAAGCTGCTCGTGAAGAAGCTGAGAAGTGGGGTTGGGCTAGTGCAACTGAACAATTAAGACGTTATTACCGTCAAGTACTTACACAAGAATCAATAAAGATAGCTGCATAAAATTTATGCAGCCTGTGGCGGAGGTGTAGGCGAACCTAAAGGCTGAAAAGGTAAGACTAATGTTGCCAATCTTTCAGGACGTTGAGGTCGCTTCTTTTGAGGTTGTCTAATACCAAATGGAACACGAATTACATTTGTTCCATCAACCTGAAAAGACTTGCCCCTACTCATCGCAGATGCAAGACAATCTGGAAAATCCGGTAATTGCAGGCCAACCTTTTCAGCTGTTTGATCAGATTGTTCTTTTGACATGTCGCGAATCATGCTGTTCTACCCCCCATCGAGATGAACTGCTGCCGTACAGAATAGGAAAAAAAATCTGAAAAGCAACAAAATCAAACCAAAAATTCGGTTTTCGATGAAAATTTAACTCTTTGAGGCCTTTCAGACCAGAGACAAATTCAAATTATTGGTCCACAAGCTCTTCCAAAGGCGTGCAAGTACAAATCAAATTTCGATCACCGAAAACATTATTTATACGAGAAACTGCAGGCCAAAACTTGTGTTCTCTCTGACCTGGCAATGGGAAAGCAGCCTCTCCACGAGTGTATGGACGATCCCATTCTTCTGAGATAACTGCATTCAAAGTATGCGGTGCACGTTTCAATGGGTTATCAAGAACATCACTTTGACCTGATTCAATTTTCTCAATCTCGGACCTGATTGAAATCATTGCATCACAAAAACGATTGAGTTCTCCCAAACTCTCGCTTTCAGTAGGTTCAACCATCAAAGTTCCTGCCACTGGCCAACTAACAGTTGGTGCATGAAAGCCATAGTCCATCAATCTCTTGGCAATATCATCAACCTCAATTCCCATTTTTTGTTTAAGAGGCCTCAAATCCAAAATGCATTCATGCGCTACACGCCCTCGCAAGCCTTTAAAAAGCACTGGATAGAAAGGGTCTAATCGATAAGCGATGTAATTCGCAGAGAGCATTGCAATTGAACTTGCCTGCCTCAGTCCATCTACACCCATCATGCGCAAATACATCCAACTGATTGGCAAAATCCCAGCACTACCAAAGGGAGCAGCAGAGACTGCACCAATTGCTTCTTTACCTCCACATTTCACCAAAGGATGTCCAGGCAAATAAGGAACCAAATGAGAGGCAACTGCGATAGGCCCTATACCAGGCCCTCCGCCTCCATGTGGGATACAAAACGTCTTATGCAGATTTAAATGGCAAACATCAGCCCCATAAGACCCAGGTTTACAAAGACCTACTTGAGCATTGAGATTGGCTCCGTCCAAATAAACCTGAGCTCCATGCCTATGAACAACCTCACAAATTTCACGAATATGTGGCTCAAATACTCCATGTGTTGATGGATAAGTAACCATCAAAGCAGCTAATTCTGCAGAATGTGTCTCAGCCTTATTTGCTAAATCTTTAAGGTCAATGTTTCCATAAGCATCACAAACAACAGGAACTACTCGAAATCCAGCCATAACTGCACTGGCAGGATTAGTTCCATGAGCACTAGTAGGAATCAAACAAATATTGCGAAATGCCTGACCACGTGATTTGTGCCAAGCTCGAATCACAAGTAAACCTGCAAATTCTCCTTGAGAGCCTGCATT
>CAJWIZ010000022.1 GCA_913041805.1 uncultured Prochlorococcus sp. | reverse complement strand
GGAATATTAAGAAAGGAGTTAGCATGGTTAAGACAAGGCCCAAAAGCTAGAAGCACAAAGCAGAAGGCTAGAATAAAAAGAATTCAAGAAATGCAAGATAAGCCGTCAAAAATAATTAACAATTCATTGGAAATTTCGACTTTAAGTCAACGAATTGGGAAAATGGTAATTGAGCTAGAAGACTTACAAGTCTCAAAAAGTGGAGGTCAAGATGAAGACTTGCTTTTTAAAAACTTTTCATATAACTTCAGTCCAGAAGATCGTGTTGGGGTTATAGGTTCAAATGGAATTGGTAAATCCACATTACTTGATATAATTGCCGGCAAAAGACTACCTACAGGTGGAACGATTCGTATTGGTGAAACAGTTAAGCTTGGATATCTTGATCAAAAGAATAATGATTTAATTCATGGTAAAGGACTAGATAGAAAAGTTATAGACTACGTAGAAGAAGCTTCTTCATTAATAAATATAGGGAAAGAGCAAATCACAGCTTCTCAGTTATTAGAAAGATTTTTATTCTCTCCAGCGAAGCAACATACTCCTCTTAAACGACTTTCAGGTGGAGAGAAACGCCGGTTAACTCTTTGTCGAATATTAATTCAAGCTCCCAATGTTCTTTTATTAGATGAGCCAACAAATGACCTCGATGTGCAAACCTTGAGTGTTCTCGAAGACTTTTTAGAAGATTTCAATGGATGCGTGATCATCGTATCTCATGATCGTTACTTTTTAGATCGAACAGTAGACCGCATATTCAACTTTGAGGAAGGTCGAATAAAACAATATGAAGGGAATTACAGCAGCTTTCTTGAAAGAAAAGAACTTCAAGAGAAAAAGCTCATTGAAGTTTCACAATCCAATAAGAGACTCGATAAATCTGGTCCAACAGCAAAGAATCAAAAAACATTTTCCAGTTCATCCAAGCTCAAAAAGCTTGTGGACAGCGCACAAAGACCAATGAAAACTCAAAGACGAAGTTTTAAAGAATCAAAAGAGCTGAAAAGACTTGATGAAGAGTTGCCGCTATTAGAAATTCAAAAATCATCGTTAGAAGATTCTCTTAGCAAAGGTAAAGGAGACTTAATTAAACTCAGCGAAGAACTAGCTATAGCAATTCAAAAGCTTCAACAAGCAGAAGATCGATGGTTAGAACTTAGCGAACTTGACCCTTAACTTGCAAACAACGATTTTTGTGATGAATTGACTGATTTTCTAAACTTATCCTCTTTCTGGGGTCAGGCCAAATGCAACGTGGGCCTGGGAATGAAGAGCAATTTAACTCCAATTGATTAATCCATGGTGCCCTTCTCACAGGGGCCCCTTTTGCCTCAGCCATTTTCATATAAGTTGGCCGATAATTATCTAGAGATCGATGCCTCTCCATCTGCTCACCCATTCGAAGCAGACAAAGATCATGTGACCAAGTAATCCGATTTTGTTCAAACGCTACAAATGCTTCATCAATTGAGCTAAATCGCTGACTAACCAGTCCAGTAGGTGCACACTGCTTCCACTCAAGTATTTCCAAGAAAGTCAACCCAGATCGCCATTGACGCTGCTCAGATATATAACAAAAGTCAGCAGGGCCATTAATCCAGTACATTTGCCCAAAGTCATCAAGAAAGTGGCGATTCTTCCTATCTCGAATCAAAGCCATTTAGCCAGCCTCAAGCCCACTAATTAGCTGGTAGCCACTGATACGCATTCTTGGCAACGGTGTTGTAACGCAAACCAAGTAACGCAATAACCCATGGCACAACTTTGGTAAGGCCGTATGGTGGGCATGTCGACCTAGGCCGGTGTAGGCCAAGACCTTTATGAACACTATCGACGAACACATCCAGAAGGATCAATCAGAGATCCAATCCGCCAAGGCCCATGGGGACAATGCCAAAGTGAGGCACTTAACCGAGGAGCTCAATTCCCTTCAGGAATATAAAGACCATCACCCAGGTGACAAACATGATCCAAATGCCCTGGAATTGTTCTGTGATGCCAATCCAGATGAGCCTGAGTGCCTAGTTTACGACGACTAATTAAGCCCTCCAAAACTCATAAAAACAAGAAATGGCCCTAAAAGGTCACTTCTTGTTTTTTTATGGGAAAGAGTCTCAAAAGATTAATAATCCATATTGAAATCAGAGGGACTACTAGTTAATGAGCAAACAACAGCCTCCTCATTTTTCATTTCTCGGACCTCAGCAATAGGGCGACCCATGCGCCTAAGAACATCAATATCTTGATGAGTCTGGCAACGGGCAATAACCTTGCCCTCTCCATCAAAACAACTGTAGAAGGTCATAACTCAAGTAACATCATTCTAGTTATGACTAATGAATTAAAAGTAGACAAGTAGAAGTTCAAAACCACACATATCATTTATCCAAATTCTTCCAAACGTCTTCTAACAAAGCATCCAAACCTTTACCCATCACTGCAGAAATAAGTGTCAACTTTTTACCACTTGCTTTTTCTAAATTCTCAACCAACTGATTTTCACAATCTTGATTTAGTAGCTCCTTTTTGTTAAGTACTAATAACCTTGGACGATCTACTAGTCCGTGACCATAAGCCTCCAATTCTTGTTCAATTACATACAAATCTCTAAGAGGGTCATCCGATGCAGCATCAACCAGATGTATCAGAAGTCTTGTCCGTTGGATATGCCTCAGGAAGTCATGTCCTAAGCCTATGCCCTGAGACGCTCCAGCAATTAAACCTGGTATATCAGCAAAAACTGTACCGTCACCACTAGGTCGACGAACTACTCCAAGATTTGGGATCAAAGTAGTAAAAGGATAGTCAGCTATCTTGGGCCGCGCAGAAGATAAGACTGATATCAACGTACTCTTTCCTGCGTTTGGTAATCCAATAATTCCAACCTCAGCCAACAATTTTAGCTCTAACTGCAAGTTCCATTCCTCTCCTTCCTTCCCTTCAGTACACTTTTCAGGGGCACGATTGCGATTACTCAAAAAGTGAGCATTACCAAGTCCGCCACTACCGCCAAAAGCAACAACAAGAGTTTGTCCATCTTCAATAAGATCTCCAAAAATAATATCTGTATTGATATGTCTAACTTCAGTGCCACAGGGGACTTTAATTACTAAATCTTTTCCTGAAGCACCCGTACACTTGTTTGGCCCTCCTCTAAGGCCATCATCTGCAAGAAACAATCTCTTGAATTTAAAATCTAAAAGAGTCTGTAAGTTGGCGTCTGCTTGAAGCACTATTTGTCCTCCTTTACCACCATCACCGCCAGCAGGTCCACCTGCAGGAACATATTTCTCTCTCCGAAAAGCAATTATTCCATCACCACCCCGACCTGCTTTCACAGTGATGCGTGCTTGATCTATGAACTGCACAAGAATTGAATCATTATTTCTATATCAACAGTAAATCCTCTCTATCCAGAAATAACGATTACCAATTATCTTCCGCTAATTCATAAAAGCTTTCACTTCGTCAAATACTTCTACTGCAACCAAACAACACTACAACCAGCCCCACCATCATGCTGATCAGCATCAGTAACTCTTTCGACATATGGAATCGTTGAAAGCCACTCTCGTAAACCTCTTTTTAATTTGCCAGTACCAATTCCATGAATAACCCACAAAGGGCCGGTCGTATTTCGTAGGTGCTCTTCAACAACTGCTTCTGCTTCATGCACTCTTAGTCCACGAACATCCAAAGTGTTCCTCTTAGTACGAACTGCGGAGCTAGGCCTAGTCGAATGTGACGTTTTCACTTCCACAACAGTTCCCGTTGGATTGGGTTTGCGCCCATCAACACTCTCTACCTCTTTTAAGGAAACAATACTTCTAAAAATTCCGCATAAAACAGTAAGTTGTAAACCATCTTCTGAGATCTCTATCACTTCTCCTGCCTTACCAAGAGCGATCAACCTAACGCGATCACCAACCTTAGGGGACCAATCATGATGTTGTTTTTCAGTAATCGTTGGCTGATAGTCAATCTCCAATCGACGTAATTTCTGACCAATACGTCGAGCCGTTTCACCATCAGCATCTCTCTTACGTAGACGACTTATCAGACTTCGAACTTCCTTTTGGCCTTGACGAATAGTGTGCTCAACTTGCTTTCTCCCATGCTCCTTGAATTCTGCTGACTGTTCACTTTGCCTTTGCCAATGAAGAAGCAACTTCTCATGAAGAATCTCAGTACGAGCCAAAAGAGCTGCTGACTCTTCGGCCGCAGATTGTTGACGCTTCCTTTGTGCTTCTAAGCCTCTAATAACGTTATTAATATCATCCAAGCCTTCAGGGCTAACTAACTCTTGAGCACGTTTAATTACCACCAAATCCAACCCAAGTCGTCTTGCAATTTCCAAAGCATTACTACGACCAGGAATTCCCCATTGCAAATGGTAGGTAGGCTGAATAGTTTCGCTATCAAAAGCAACAGAAGCATTTTCAAATCGCGAATCTCTATATTTAAGTGACTTGAGACCACCCAAATGTGTAGTTGCAATAGTCAATCTTGCCGTTTCAGCCAGAGTGCATAACAAAGCGGTAGCCAATGCAGTTCCTTCACTAGGGTCGGTGCCTGCCCCTACTTCATCAAGAAGCACTAAAGATGGACCTGGCAATTCTTTAAGAGATTGAAGAATACGAGCAATTCGAGTTATATGACTACTAAAAGTTGATAGATTCTGCTGAAGTGATTGTTCATCACCAATATCAGCTAACACTTGATTACACCAAGGCAAGGAGGGGTTCCCAGAACATGGCAAGAGAAGTCCAGCTCGTGCCATTAATGCCGCCAATCCGATGCTTTTCAGAGTAACTGTCTTGCCCCCAGTGTTGGGCCCTGTAATTGCAACAACTCTCAAGTGAGATGAAACTTCAATACTTACTGGTACAACAACATGCCCATTCTCTCGAAGTTGTTGACATACAAGTAATGGGTGCCGCAATTGATTCAGAACAAAAGGTGCATCTATTTCGTCATAAAGCATTGGAGGCACTCCACCTAGCCAATGACCAAAGCGAGCACGTGCGAATGCCATATCAAGTTCCAATATGACACGAGCCAGATGTTCTAATGGCACATAATGATCCTTAACCACTCCACTCCATTCAGATAGCAAGCGATGCTCTTCAATAGCAACTTCTGACTCAATTGAGTTAATGCGATTGCCTAATGGAATAACAACTTGAGGTTCTAAAAATATTGTGTTACCTGAAGCAGAACTACCATGCACAATCCCTGGGATTTGATCTACAGCACCTGCTTTCAATGCCAATACTGGTCGAGAATTGCGATCTGCGATTGCTGTATCTTGAAGAATAGATCCTTTTCGTCTTATAAGATCTTGTAAAACAACACGACGTTCTACACGCATTGCCTGCCACTTATTTCGTAATGCTCTTAACTTGTCACTAGCCCTATCAGCAACACGTCCACCTTCTTCTATTCCAAATTTCAAGAGTTTTTCTAGCTCGGGCAAAGTAGCTAAATCAACAAATAAAGATGATATAAAAGGTCTCACCAAGGGTTCTTCTACCTGTCGTCGTAGACGTCTAGCGGCTCCCAAGGTATTGGCAACTTGAAGTAGCTCTTCCCCTGATGCAACACCTCCCTTGAAACATCTGATCAAGATATGTTCCATATCATGAACCCCCTGAAAATTGATACCTCCATCAGTCAATTGATCTAACGTTCCCACCTCCACTGTTTCAGCAATACGGCGACGACTATTTTCCAAATCCACAGGCAAAGAAAGACTATTGCATGCACGACAACCCTGTGCAGTACTTGCAAATGTCGAAAGATATTCACAAAGCCTTGGCCACTCCAACAACTCAAGAGTGTCCTTTAGAGCAAGATCAGCAGCTGTAATTATTAAGCCTGGTTCAGAAGACCTCATTCAAATTTATTTTGTGAACCCTGATTACATGGAATACCTTCTGGAGGTTGATAAAGCATCTCCAACCAATTTCCTTCAGGGTCTCGCAAATAAAAAGAAGCCGTTCCATCTCGATGGTCATGCAATTCACCAACTTCTACTCCTTGTTTACACAACTGTTTATGTATCTCTTCGACTTGAAGACGCTCTAAAAAATGAAATGCAAAATGAGGACCAGCAGCTTTATATCCTGGCCCCAACAGAGCTAAGCCGTCATGGCCAGAACCTGCTTCTAAATAGCACCAATCATTATCATCCCAAATTAGATTCATACCCAGACTCATATAAAAAGACTTTGCACGGTCAATATCTTTCACTCGAATAGCTATATGCCCAAGGCGTTGAACCTTAACTTTGCTATTTTCCAAAACCTCTTTTTCCATTATTTAGTAGTGAACAAAGATTAGAGTGAAAAATCTTTTCTTTAATATTAAGCTTATAAGAGCTATCAACAGTTGACATAAACAAACCTACTAGGAATTTCATACTTGTCTTAACCATTCTGCTGCATCACAAGCGTGATAGGTAAGTATTAAATCCGCGCCAGCCCGCCTAAAGCTCAATAGAGTCTCAAGGACTACTGCTCTTTCATCTATCCAACCTTTTTCAGCAGCAGCTTTAACCATTGCATACTCACCACTCACGTTATAAGCAGCTATAGGCAACTCAGATTCTTGTCTTAAGCGATAAACAATATCCATATAAGCGAGACCTGGCTTAACCATGAGAATATCTGCACCTTCTTGTTCATCTAGCTGCGCTTCCGTAATAGCCTCACGAGCATTCGCCGGATTCATTTGATAAGTACTTTTATCTTTTGGGATAGGCTTAATAGATGCTTCTCTAGGAGCAGAATCTAAAGCCTCGCGAAAAGGCCCATAATAAGCAGAGGAATATTTAGCCGTATAACTAATAATTCCTACATGCTCATAGCCCTCATCGTCTAGAGCTTCACGAATAGCTCCTACTCTTCCATCCATCATGTCACTAGGGCCAATTAAATCAGCACCTGCTTGAGCTTGAACTACTGCCTGACGACAAAGATATTCAATAGTCTCATCATTTAAAACAACTCCCTCAGAGCTGACAATTCCATCATGACCATCACAAGAATAAGGATCTAGAGCTACGTCAGTCATGATCGTCATTTCCGGCAGCTCTTTTTTTAGACGTCTAATGGCTCTGGGAATTAAGCCTTTTTCGTTAAAGCACTCAGCAGCGTCTTCAGTTTTAAGAGCTTCATCTACTTTTGGAAAAAGTACAACACTTTTAATGCCCAATTTCCACGCTCTTTCCACTTCTCCCATCAAATTATCCAGACTCCATCTATTTACCCCTGGCATAGCGCTTATTGGTTCAACATGATCACCCTCATGAACAAAGAGAGGGTAGATAAAATCAGCAGGATTGAGACTGTGCTCTTGGACCATGCTTCGCAAGCCAGAAGTGCGTCGAAGTCTTCGAGGACGATAAGTAAGATCCATCAAGAGCAAAGAAGGATTTTGATAATCGTAAATCCGAGCTTATAAAGATGCTGATTTGAGCCAGGATTTGCGAGGATCATTGCAACGGATTTGCTGAAGCTGTCTCAAAAGTGACAACTCCTCATTCGACCAATGATCGGGCAAGATCATATTAAGTGAAAAGATTAAATCGCCTCGGCCTTCTTCTGAAGGCCACCCTTTTCCCTTTAAACGCAAACTCTTACCAGGCAAGGTCCCTGGCGGAATATTGAGTTGAGCCTCTCCATCAGGTGTCAAAACTGTAATAAGAGCCCCCAAAGCAAGTTCATCAAAAGAAACTGGCAACTCAGCAAGTAACTTATCCCCTTCAAGTTTCCAAATTGCGTGCGATTGCACCAAAAGATTCAGATAGAGATCACCCCTCCTCCCTGTACCAGGCTGCAAATTACCTTTACCTTTTAAACGCAAACGAGCTCCAGGCTTAATGCCCTTTGGGATACGAACTTGTACGCGTTCTTCATTAACAGACAGAGTGCGCTGTGTTCCATGAAAGGCCTCTGCAAAAGTAATCTGAACAGTTGTTTCAGCATCAAGATTCAACATATTTCTCTTGTCATTTCTAGGAAATCCCTGAGAACCAGGGAAGCCAGAGGCTCCCCTGGTTCCACCAAATCTCCCTAAAAGATCATTCACAAAATCATCAAAGTTTCCATAACCACCAAAATCAAATTCAGTATGTACTGAACCATTAGATCCAGGTGCACTTGCCTGATTCCAATATTGGCCAAACTGTTCATATCTACTACGTTTTTCCGGATCGGATAAAACTTCATATGCCTCATTGATTTCCTTGAACCGGGCTTCAGCCTGAGAATTACCAGGGTTCACATCAGGGTGATATTTACGAGCAAGCTGCCTAAAAGCTCTCTTAATAGTCTCAGAATTAGCATTGCGCTCAATTCCAAGAACTTTGAAGTAGTCACGATAACCACTAGCAGCCATGAAATGCCTTGGCCTCTGGGTCTCTATATATCTTTAGTCTCTCAAGGAATGCAACTCATAGAGACTACTAAAATGGAGGGAAGCCCGAACGCTAAAGGGGAAATACTTAAGCAAGCATCAATTTTATTTATAAAA
>CAJWIZ010000021.1 GCA_913041805.1 uncultured Prochlorococcus sp. | reverse complement strand
TCCTCTTCGCAATAGTTGTTCTCTTGTAAAGGAGAATTATGTAGAAAAAGATTAAAAGCAAGGGAATACGGCAGAACATTACTTTTTGGAGTATTCCCATCTAACACTTCTTGTGTCAATTGCTTCAATTCCTCCATAGCTGATGTACCTGCACCACTAGCAGACTGATATGTCGAAACAATTACACGACGGATTGGAATACGTTGAGCCAATGGAGCCAAGATTAAAGCCAACAAAATTGTTGTGCAATTTGGATTAGCAATAAGTCCTTTATGGTCAAAAGCATCTGCAGGATTTACTTCCGGAACAACTAATGGGACATCCTGATCCATTCGAAACGCACTTGAGTTATCAATCATTAATGCCCCGTTTTCCTGAATCGTCTCTCGCCAAAACCGTGAAACTGATCCTCCGGCTGAAGCCAAAACAATATCAATATCCTGAAAAGCGTCTTTAGTGACCTCATGTATTTTGATCTCCGAACCACCTTTCAAAGGTTGATAACTACTGCCCGCCGAACGGCTGGAACCCAGCAAACGAAGCTCATCAATTGGAAATGAACGTTCCTCTAACAATCGCAACAACTCTTGGCCTACTGCTCCGCTTGCACCTAGCACAGCAACTTTGAGAGGTTTGTTAGGAGGAAGCGGTTTCAAAAGCAACGCAATAATTAGGTATCAACGTTAAACAGTGGGCTGATCTGGCTACCAAAGATGTCCTTATGGAAGATTAAAGACACGGCATCTACAGCCAAAACGTTGATGCCACAATAAGCGCCAAACGTTTACCCCGTGCTTAATTAATGTATTTTCTGGTTTCCTTAGCCAACAAATGAGTGTTGAAGCATTGAAGATAAACACCAATTCCTTACCTGACAGCCGCATAGCGGTCGAGTTGGAAGTTCCTGCAAAGCGCTGCAAGGCCAGTTACGAAGAGGCTTTATCAAGACTAAGTAGATCTATTAAGCTTCCTGGTTTCAGGCAAGGGAAAGTTCCCAAGGCAGTAATTCTTCAACAAGTAGGAATTGCAAGAATCAAAGCCACTGCATTGGAATCACTCTTAGAAACCGTTTGGCGAGAAGCAACTACGCAAAAATCAATAAAGCCTCTATGCGAACCAGAGGTAAGCGGTGGTTTTGAAAAACTCTTTGAAAGTTTTAATCCAAATGAAATCCTAAATGTGACTCTAGAGACAGATATTTCTCCTACTCCAAAACTTAAAAACACAAAAGGGCTTGAAGCTAAGTCTGAAATAGTTAGCTTTGACAAAGCAAAAGTCGATGACCTAATAGAACAATCACAAAAACAATTAGCAACACTAGTTCCAATTGACAATCGTCCAGCAGATAAAGGAGATATAGCAGTTGTTGACTTTAAAGGAACTTACGAAGATGGGAATGAAATTGAAGGTGGGAGTGCAGAGTCTATGGAGGTTGAATTAGAATCAGGTCAAATGATTCCAGGTTTTATTGAAGGAATCATAGGGATGAAGATCAATGATGAAAAGATCTTAAAATGTGAGTTTCCTCAAGACTATCCTCAAAAAGAAGCTAGAGGTAAAAAAGCCAATTTCACAGTTACTCTTCAAGACTTAAAAACTAGAGAATTACCCAAATTGGATGATGCTTTTGCAAAACAAGCAAGTGATAAATCAAATATGAAAGAGCTCAGAGATGATCTTGAAAAACGACTTAAAGAAGATGCAGAGCGCCGACAAAAAATCAATAGGAAAGAAGCTTTAATCAAAGCACTTGTTGGTGAATTAGAAGTCGATCTTCCAAAAACACTTATAGACCTTGAGTTACGTAATTTAGTTGAGCAAACAGCTCGTAAATTTGCCCAACAAGGAATGGATGTGAAGTCAATGTTTACCCCTGAATTAGTCAAATCCCTGATGGAATCTTCAAAAGGCGAGGCGAAAGAAACCCTTCAAAGAAAATTTGCTCTCCAAGCACTTGCTGAACAAGAGCAAATCCAAGTTGAAGAAAAAGAAATTGATAACAAAGTAAAAGAATTAAGCCAAGAGCTAGCTGGAGAAAAAAATATTGATCCTAAGCGCCTTCGAGAAGCTGTGAGCGAAGACTTACTTGAAGATAAACTCATTCAATGGCTTGAAGAAAATAACAATGTGATAGAAACTAGCCCCGAAAAGAAAGTGAAGCCTTCTCAGAGCAAATCCGAAGCTAAGCAAGCCAAGTCAGAGAACAAAAAGCCAACACAAACTAAATCTAAATCTGAAAAAGCCACTGAAAAAAAACCAAAAGTTGAAGAGTAGCAATAGATTGATTTGAATTAACCACCAATTGCTTTCGCGTGATCAACGCTATTAGTAACCACCCTATAACCAATCGATGGATGGGCTCTTATCCCGAATCCGGCCCAGGTGTTCTACCCACAGTTATCGAACAATCAGGACGAGGTGATCGTTCTTTTGATATTTATTCAAGACTTCTCCGCGAACGCATCATTTTTCTAGGTACTGAAGTTAATGATCAGGTTGCAGATGCTCTCGTTGCACAAATGCTCTTTTTAGAAGCTGAAGATCCGGAAAAAGATATTCAAATCTATATCAATTCTCCTGGTGGTTCTGTCACAGCTGGACTAGCGATATATGACACCATGCAGCAAGTCAATCCATCCATAGTCACTATTTGCTATGGACTTGCTGCAAGTATGGGAGCTTTTCTGCTATCAGGAGGCACTAAAGGCAAAAGACTTGCCCTGCCAAATTCAAGAATCATGATCCACCAACCTCTTGGTGGAGCTCAAGGACAAGCGATTGAAATCGAAATACAAGCTAAAGAAATTCTATTCCTGAAAGACACTCTCAACCAGCTCATCGCAGAGCACACCGGGCAACCTGTGATCAAAATTGCTGAGGACACTGATCGAGACCACTTCCTTTCCCCGCAAGAAGCGGTTGAATACGGCCTGATCGACAAAGTGGTGAACAGTCTTTAAACACGTGAATCGTTAAGGAAGGCTGACGAAGCCCCAATCCCGAACGATCCTATGAGTTCAGACTGGCCAACACTTAGTCCATTCTGATCCCTTTAATTGAAATTCTCAGTGCCCGATGGCAAAGTTTGACGCCCATCTGAAGTGCTCATTCTGTGGTAAATCCCAGGAGCAAGTTCGAAAATTAATCGCAGGACCGGGAGTATATATATGTGATGAATGCATAGATTTATGCAATGAAATCTTGGATGAAGAACTGTTAGATAGCCAAGGCAACTCGAGAACAACTAATGAAAGTAATTCTAAAAATTCAACAGTTACTCGCAATAGTGGAAAACCTGCACCAACACTAGCCTCAATACCAAAACCATTAGAGATCAAAACCTTCCTAGATAACCAAGTAGTAGGACAAGAATCTGCTAAAAAGATTCTTTCTGTAGCCGTCTACAATCACTACAAAAGACTTGCTTGGCAAGGAGATGGCAAAGGAGAAACTGACCGCACAGCAACAAAACTGCATAAATCCAACATCTTATTAATTGGTCCTACAGGCTGCGGCAAAACACTACTTGCTCAAACCCTAGCTGAGCTATTAGATGTTCCTTTCGCTGTCGCTGATGCAACCACACTGACCGAAGCTGGATATGTAGGAGAGGATGTAGAGAACATTCTTCTGCGTCTTTTGCAAAAAGCAGATATGGATGTTGATCTGGCGCAAAGAGGAATTATCTACATTGATGAAATCGATAAAATTGCTAGAAAAAGTGAAAATCCATCAATCACTAGAGATGTTTCTGGAGAAGGTGTTCAGCAAGCATTACTAAAAATGCTGGAAGGTACTGTTGCCAATGTTCCACCGCAAGGAGGGCGCAAGCATCCCTACCACGACTGCATTCAAATAGACACAAGTCAAATACTATTCATTTGTGGCGGGGCCTTTGTTGGTCTTGAAGATGTCATTCAAAAAAGACTGGGCCGAAATTCAATAGGTTTCATGCCAAGTGACAATCGTGGCCGCAACCTTGTCAATAGAGATTTAAAAACGCATGAGGTTCTTCATCACCTTGAACCAGATGATCTAGTTCGCTACGGACTCATTCCTGAATTTATTGGGCGTATTCCAGTAAGTGCTGTTTTAGATCCACTTAATGCAGAAGCTTTGGAATCAATTCTTACCGAACCACGAGATGCACTAGTCAAGCAATTTAAAACCTTACTAAGTATGGATAATGTTCAACTTGAATTTGAAACTAATGCCGTTGAAGCTATTGCTCAAGAAGCTCATCGACGTAAAACCGGAGCGCGAGCTTTAAGAGGAATAGTTGAGGAGTTGATGTTGGAACTTATGTACGATTTACCTTCTAAGAAAAATATAAAAAATTTCACTATTACTCGAGCAATGGTTGATGAACATACAGGAGGAAAGGTTGTATCACTTCCTTCAACTGACGAGAGATCAGAACAAGAACCAGCCTAAAAAATGGCTGCTGGTGATCATCTGCAGGTGCCTAGGCAGCATGGGCTTTTCAAGCATCATGGAATAGATCTAGGAGATGGAACAGTAGCCCACTATTTAGAAGGGCGTGAAATACTCAGAAGCTCAAAAGAAGACTTTTGTGCAGGTGAGACTTATAGCATTGTTCTCCATAAAAATGCATCTTCAAATGAATTGACTCTAAGACGAGCAATGAGTCGACTTGGAGAACAAAACTACAACTTACTTTTCAATAACTGTGAGCATTTTGCAAATTGGTGCAAAACAGGAAGACATCGAAGTAATCAAATGGAAGATTGGCTAAAAAAAAGTACATTAGGTGCAATGGCTTTTGGGCAAATAATACCTGCAGCATTTTTTACAGGGTTAAAGCTATTGCTCAAACAAGGGTTACAAGATGAGTTCTCACGACAAAAAGCAAAACAAGCTATCAATCACCTTGAAACATTCAGAGAAAAGATTCTCCGTCAACTGCAAGCGACGTTGGATGAAATAGAGAATTGGTTGAAAACTGATCCAAATACAAAATCAACTAACAAACAAATTAAGAAAACGCTTCTCTTAAAAGGGCAAGATCTTGAAGATCAATTAAATTCACTAGAACATGTTGAAGCTCAAATTCTTACCCTCCTTAATCAGTCAAATCCCCAAAAATGAGTATTCTCTAATTCCCGCGAGCAGCGCATGAGCCAGGATTACCAGCCGCTGCATCACAAATACCGACCAGAGCGATTCGATGACCTGGTGGGCCAGAAAGCAATCGCAGCAACGCTTAAACAAGCCCTTAATACCAACCGCATAGCCACTGCATATCTATTCAGTGGGCCAAGGGGTACTGGTAAGACTTCTAGTGCAAGAATCCTCGCTCGTTCACTCAATTGTCTGAGTAGTGACCAGCCAACCCCAAATCCATGTGGAACTTGTGATCTCTGCAAAACCATTGCATTAGGTACATCTTTAGACGTAATAGAAATAGATGCCGCTTCAAACACTGGAGTTGATAATATTCGCGAAATCATTGAAAGATCTCGTTTTGCTCCTGTACAAGCACGCTGGAAAGTTTATGTAATTGATGAGTGTCACATGCTCTCTACCGCAGCATTTAATGCACTCTTAAAAACTCTAGAAGAACCACCGCCAAAAGTTGTCTTCGTACTGGCTACTACTGATCCACAAAGAGTACTACCAACGATTATCAGCCGTTGCCAATGTTTTGACTTTAGAAGAATTCCTCTCAATGAATTAATTCAACATCTGAAAATGATTGCTTCTAAAGAAGCAATTGATATTGAACAAAGTGCATTAGATCTAGTTGCCCAAAAAGCCGAGGGTGGACTTCGAGATGCAGAAAGTATGCTCGATCAACTTAGTCTTCTCCAAGGTCCAATAAAAATCAATTCAGTATGGGATTTGCTTGGTGCCGTGCCAGAGAAAGAGCTAATAATTCTAGCTCAATCCTTAGGCAAGAATGAACCAATCAAATTATTAGAAGCATGTAGAAATATGCTTGATCAGGGAAGAGATCCTCTACCAATTTTGCAAGGAATAACATCAATCCTCCGAGATCTAGTTCTCCTAAATGCTGCACCTGATCGCCTTGATTTGACAAGTGTTTCCACAGAATTGCATGAAGACCTTAGCAAACTTGCAATCAACTTAGACCCTCAAAAACTATTACTTTGGCAGGCAAAATTAAAAGGGGCAGAGAGTCAAATTCGCCACAGTTTCCAACCACGCCTTTGGCTAGAAGTATTGTTACTAGGTCTTCTTGCCGATAATACTAATACTCAACTAAAAACCGAGACAAGTCAAACTGTCAATAAAGATAATATCAATTCAATACCTGTCAAACAAGAAAAATTTTTAGAAGCTAAAAAAGATGGCTTTGATTCAAATGAATTCAAAGACATTAAACAAGTAAACCAAACCAATGCTTCAAAGAGTGTTGTTTCAAATTCAACCATAAATAATTCTAATGAAAATTTGAATGAACTTTGGGAACAAATCCTTGGCAAGCTTGAACTACCTTCAACAAGAATGCTTTTATCGCAGCAAGCAAACTTAACTCGTATAACACCACATAAGATTCATGTTGAAGTTTCTAACAACTGGATAGGAATGGTTCAAAGTCGCATTTCACTTTTAGAAGAGGCAATCAACAAAACTTTTGGTAATCCTAAAACTCTAATAATTGAAAATAAAATTGAGTCAACTAATTTGGCTCCTAAAAAAGATAATAACAACGAATCTCAGCAACACAAATCTCAAGGCAAAATCTCGAAAGCAGGAGCCTCATCAGATACACATGAATCCATGCGTACATCTATGCCTAAAGAGATTCTGGATAGCAATAAATCCAGTCCAAAGAAGAATATTGAGCACAATAAATCTTCTAACGATGAACTTGAGAATCAAGCAAAGAATCTTGCTGATTTCTTCAATGGAAAAGTCTTAGATATTGAAATTTAAATTGATTAAGCTCTAAGAGCTTTCTGTCCTTGATGATTAGTTTTAGCCCATACAAGTTTCTTAGGCAAGATAGCCATTTTAAGAGTTACCCAAGGAATTACTAAAAACCAATGAGACAAATAAATTATGGCCATTAATAAGCTGAAAGGGTCAGGCTTAGGCAATTCAGGACCCTCACTGATTGTTTTACAACCACTCCAATAGGCAAGACCAGAAATAGTAAGTCCAGCCAAAGAAAGAGGCCAATAATTGGGAGTAGTTCTAGTCAGAAATGCAGTTACCAAATCTGAGAAAGCAACAATTGGAAGTGCATATTGCAGAAGGAAAAAACATGTCAGATCCCTTTTCTGAGGAAAATCAAGCCGATTAGAAGTTAACAATGGCCAATAATCAAAAAATCGCTGCAAGCCTCCTTCAGCCCATCTCTGCCTCTGACGCCAAAGAGCAGAAAAAGTCTCCACTGCCTCTTCCTGCACGGGAGGATCCCAAAGGATGCCAACCAATTCTCCAGCAATCAATAAACGGAAGCTAAGGTCTAGATCATCAGTAACCGTGTCCTCATTGAAACCTCCACATTTATCAAGTGCATTCCTAAGTATTAACTGACCATTACCTCTAAGCTCAACTGCTCCACCACTAGAAAAACGACCCTGCTGAAAAACTGCATCCATAGCCATTTCCATAGCTTGGAAACGAGTCAGTAGATTTTGAGAGGAATTCATCACTGCCTTCCTCAGTTGAACAGCTGACCAACCTCCTTTTGCTGCATAAGTAACAAGACGATGGAGTGAGTCCTCCTCCAATTGCGCGTCTGCATCAAGTATCAACAACCAATCGCCTTTTACCTGACCCAAAGCTTTATTAAGAGCACCAGATTTGCCACCCCCAGCAGAACGAGAACGTCTAATAACATTTAAATTGGCAAACTCATTCCTTAATTGATCTAATAAATGAGGCGTTTGATCCTGACTGCCATCATCAATAATCCAAATAGATAGCTTTTGCTTTGGATAGCGCAAAGATGAAATACGTCTAACCAGTCTTTCCAAAACTGTTTCTTCATCTCTTGCAGCGACCAAAACATCAACAGTTGGCAACTGATCATCCTGTAATGATTTAGATGCAGCAACATTTGAATTGATCAACGTCTTATCTCGATCTCGCAAAAAAACAGTTCGAAAGCCATAACCACCTAGCAAACAAACCAAAGTGATTGATAAGAGAAGGCGGTTGGATGGTTCAAGCCAATGTGGAGCTGCTCCTGCCCATCCACACGCGATCAAGAACAAGGCTGTCTTAACACGTCGGTACTCTCCAGTCACAGCGGCCGCAGCCATGAATTTCCCAGAAGTTCATGGACTCTAAGGGGCTTTGGGTAAGTCCTGCAAAGTTCCATAAGTTGTGCCGGGGTAATAATGAAAAAGAATCTGCGAAGTTTTCCAACCTCTCCCGGCCAAATCAATAGCACCTGCCTGTGACAGCCCTGCACCATGGCCAAACCCTCCACCAACAAACTGCCACATTCCTTGCTTCAATTCATTTACAACAAATAATGTGCTTGGCAAACCACGAAGGGCTCGTCTGATTTCGTCAAGTCTCAAAACTATTTTCAAGTCTTTTTCTTCAGAGAAAATCTCCAAAGCAATTACTCTTCCACTATCTCCACGTTCCAAAACACGTACATGACTAGGGG
>CAJWIZ010000020.1 GCA_913041805.1 uncultured Prochlorococcus sp. | reverse complement strand
TAAGGATTATCAGGTTCATGTTGAAGAATCCAAGAATAATCATTTTCTGCTGCATCCCATAGTTTCAATGCTTCCTCAGCAATTCCACGGTTGAGATGTGAATCAACTTCAGTAGGGAGTATCTGTATTGACTTGGTCTGATCAGCAATAGCACCTTCAACATCCCCAAGTGCAAATCTGACATTGCCTTGATTACTCCAAGCCAACGCATCATTAGGGAATGATTCCAAAAGTTGCGTCCAGATTTCTAAGGCAGCTGAATAGTTACCTTCTTTACTTTCTTTAAGGGCTTGATCAAAAAGAAGTTGATGTGATTGCTTTGCTGCTAATGGTGATGCTGGACAAATCAGCAAAATTGCAACCAAAAATATCCGCACAAGAACAAATGCCAACCTATTAATCATCAATAGCACCATTCATATAGCCTCCTTTTCCTCAATATGGAGTCTTCCTGCAGAAGTCAAAATTCTTCCTCTTGGTGTTCTTTGAAGAAAGCCAATCTGCAAAAGGAATGGTTCTACTACAGATTCCAAGGTCGCAGAATCTTCTCCTAATGCTGCCGCCAAAGTATCTAAACCAACTGGACCACCTCCAGGGCAATTCATTAGATATTCCAACAAGCATCGATCACTTTCATCTAATCCTCGACTATCGACGCGATGCAAGTTAAGAGCCTCATCTACTAAAAACTCATTTATCAAATCAACTCCACCACGAACAGTTGCAAAGTCTCGAACTCTTTTCAATAACCTATTTGCAATTCTTGGAGTCCCTCGACATCTTCTTGCTATCTCAAGACAGGCATCATCATCAATCACAAGGTTCAACAGATTCGCTGTTCGTTTAATAATCGCCTTCAAATCTTTTAAGCAATAAAATTCCAATCTTTGACTAAGACCAAAACGATCCCGTAGAGGTGAACTCAACGAACCAGCTCTTGTAGTGGCTCCAACCAGAGTAAAAGGGACTAGATCCAAAGACCTCATACGAGATGTGCTTCCCTTCCCAATAGTCAAATCAAGTCTTTTGTCCTCCATTGCTGGATAAAGAAGCTCTTCAGCAACTCTTGGAAGTCGATGAATCTCATCGATGAAAAGCAAATCACGAGGCTGCAAATTAACCAAAAGCCCAACAATGTCCCTAGGGCGTTCAAGTGCAGGTGCACTTGTTATTCGACATCGAACTCCCAATTCTTCAGCTAAAACAAGGGCCATTGTTGTCTTCCCCAAGCCTGGTGGGCCATACAACAAAACGTGATCAAGTGCATCCCCTCTACCTATTGCAGCCTGCACAGCAATGCCAAGAACTTCTTTAAGCGAAGACTGGCCAATGTATTCATCTAAGCATTTTGGCCTTAAACCATCCTCACGAGGAGACGTGACTTCTTCTGAGAATGGTCTGGCATCAATATCCCTATTTCTTTGACTTGAATAGTGGGATTCGGATTGACCGACAGTGGAAGAAACAATTGCCATGATGCAAGGGTAACTAGCCCTAGATATGGTCAAAGTATCTATAGAAGAAGATGAACAAGCAAAAAGCTAAACAATTAAAAGCAGCTCAAAGAGCATCAAAGAATAAAAGGTTGGCGGAAAATCGCTTAGCTAGGCATCAATATGAGATTTTAGAGACCCTAGAAACTGGAATAGAACTGCTAGGAACTGAAGTCAAATCAATACGGGCAGGCAAAGCAAATTTAAAAGATGGCTTTTGTCTTATAAGAAAAGGAGAAATACGACTTCATAACGTCCACATTTCACCCCATTCATTTGCCAGCGACTATTTCAATCATGACCCCCTAAGAGTCAGGAAACTTTTGGCTCATCGACGCGAAATCGAGAAGTTCAAAAATCAACTCGACAAAAAAGGCCTAGCCCTAATTCCACTTAGCCTGCAACTCAAAGGTTCTTGGATAAAACTTATAATTGGTCTAGGCAAAGGGCGAAAATTACACGACAAGAGACAAGAAGAGAAGAAAAAACAAGCTGATCGAGAAGTTAAGACAGCCTTAAAACGGTATTAAAAAAGCAAAATAAAAAGAAAATCTTTAATTATCCGTCGAAGTTAAATTCTGTACATTTTGAGTGCTCATAAAACCACAAACAAAGAAATTATGTGGTTTTCAACATCGTATAAAAAGCAAAACCTCTGATGATCAATTCAAATTTTTTAAGAGGGAGGCACAAGGCTCACATTCTCAGGGGGAGGAGTTGGATCAGGATCCGCAATCAACATGTGCTGGAGGACTATTTCAGGCCTTTCACTATCCCGCCATCTAATGCGATAAGCAGGCATCTTGGTGCCTCGACTGGTCGTCTGCTCAACAGGTTCCATGACCCAGCCGCGTCTAGAACGCCCCTGGGGATTGCGCTTGACCACCGCATCGGCGTGTTTGAAGCGGAAACCTACGCGCTCGCCACTCATCTGAACAGAACCTTGCCACTCGCACAATTATCCACTGTGATGGGACCCCTCGGAAGGTTTTGATTTGGACTCTGGTCGAAGTAAAGGAAAAGCAATCACATCACGAATCGAAGGACTATCCGTCAAAAGCATTACCAACCGATCGATTCCAATGCCTAATCCACCTGTAGGAGGCATTCCTACCTCTAAAGCATTTAGAAAATCTTCATCTAATCCATGAGCCTCCAAATCACCTGCCTGACGTCGAACTTGTTGCAACTCAAGTCTCTCTCGCTGATCTACAGGATCAATTAACTCACTAAAAGCATTAGCAGTCTCACGTCCAGCAATAAAAAGTTCAAACCTTTCAACCAGACCATTCTTACTGCGATGTTTTCTAGCTAAAGGAGATATCTCAATTGGATAATCGATCACAAAGGTTGGTTGTATAAGACTTGCTTCAACCTGCTGCTCGAAAGCCTCATTCAATAACCTTCCGACACTATCCGCTTTTGAAGGGGCCTCAAGGCCTGCTTGAACCATCGCGTTGGCCGCCTCATCACGATCATTAAAAAGAGCAAAATCCAGATTTGTTGCTTCAAAAACTAATTCATGCATCGTGGCCCGCCTCCAAGGAGGCGTGAAATCAATTTCCTTGTCTTGGTATATCACTTTCGTTGAATCTAGAATCTCTAGGCAAACTGTCGAAATCAAATTCTCCGTCAAGTTCATCATGTCGATATAGTCTGCGAAAGCCTGATAAACCTCAACAGAAGTGAACTCAGGATTATGCCTAGTGCTAACTCCCTCATTACGAAAAATCCTTCCAAGCTCATACACACGTTCAAAGCCACCAACAACAAGTCGTTTGAGATGTAACTCAGTAGCAATCCTTAAATACAAGGGCAAATCAAGAGTGTTGTGATGAGTAATAAATGGCCTTGCCTCAGCTCCACCTGCCTCTGATTGCAATACGGGTGTTTCAATCTCTAAAAAACCTCGATCATCTAACCATCGACGCATTGAGCTCACTATCAAAGCTCTTCTTCTAAAAGTTTCTCGAGATTGAGGTGACACAATGAGATCTAAATATCGCTGTCTATACCTCTTCTCTACGTCTGTTAAACCATGCCATTTATCTGGCAATGGTTGCAAAGATTTTGTCAACATCTGCCAAGCATGAACTTTGACAGACAGCTCGCCTCGGTCAGTCCTTCGCAAAATCCCGCTCACACCAATCCAATCGCCAACATCTACTAGATCAGTCAATTGAGCGAAAGAAGTGCCGCCTTGCAATTCTTTTGCTTTCGATTCAATCGTGGCCTTCTCCAAAAAGAGCTGAATTGTTCCTGACTCATCAGCCAAATTAAAAAAAGCCAGTTTTCCCATTACTCGCCTGGAAATTACGCGACCGGCAACGGAAACCTCTACCAATCTTTCTTCACCATTTGGAAGATCCTTATGTTCATCTTGCAATGCACTTGCATGATGCGTAATTTCAAACCGCACTGCATAAGGCTCTTGGCCTAATTCTTTCAATAATTTCGCCTTTTCTAGACGAATCTCGCGGAAGTCAGACAAAAACGGATTAGCAGACCGGCGCCATCTTGCCGCGAGATGGAACACATTGCACTCTTAACACAAATCTCTTTGTCAACTGGCTATAGCAGAAGGGAACTCCCCCATTCGCTGAGAAGCATATCCAATTCCACGAACAGTAAGAATCAACTCAGGGTTACGCGGATCAGGTTCTAGCTTGCCTCTCAAACGCGCCACATAAACATCAACCACCCTCAGATCGGCTGCCCTTCTAGGTGGATACCCCCATAATTGTTCAAGGATCTCTGCCCTAGGAACAACTCTCCCAGGCTCACGAAACAACAACTCAAGAAGACTAAATTCTGTATAGGTCAATCCAATGCGCTCTCCTGCTCTACTCACCTGACGCCTATTGGTATCCACTACTAAATCACCTAGGCGTAAGACTCCTTGGCCTACAGGTAATTCTCTAGGCTCAGCAACAGCAACCCCTGGGCCCATCCTGCGCAAAATAGTTGCTATGCGTGTCTCAAGCTCTTTAGGACTAAATGGTTTGGAAAGATAATCATCCGCCCCTAAATCCAGTCCAGCTACACGTTCAGAAATAGCCTCTAATGCTGTAAGAAAGATTATTGGAACACAAGATTCAGCTCTAAGACGTCTACAAACTGCAAATCCATCCAGCTTTGGCAACATCACATCAAGAACTACCAAGTCTGGAGATTCATTATGAAATTCCTCAATTGCTTTTTCTCCATCATCAGCTGAGATAACTCGATAACCAGCCAACTGAAGTCTGGTCATCAAAACTCTTAAAACAGCTGGCTCATCATCTACTACAAGAATTGTTGCCTTTGGGTTTTTGGGGTTACCTGGTGACTTTTTCACTGGTCCATCAACGCTTTTAAGCTCTGATGGACCTTTACGTGGCATCTTGGATCACTCATCAAGAAAAGCAACAATAACCTTCCAACCCAAAGAAAAACGAGCAAAAAGCGACGTGACAGAAGAGTTTTTCGAATTTTTTAAGATTTCAAAAGCATTTATACTTGAGTGTTTATACTCATTTTTCCCCATTTTAGGTCTGTAGTAAAAGTTACTTTCTAGCGTAAAGAATCAACTGTGACGTACTTTTTCGATCAATAGAGCGTTCAGTTTTCAGCAAATTCATTCCAAGAAAGTGTTGAAAAATATTTCTGAAAAACAATTGGATGTTGCCGAAGGTCAATCAACTCAAAAGCTAACTCAACAAAAAAATATTTAAGGCAATGTATTTAAGCGTCTAAACATCAACAAAAGCCAAGAGCAAATTAATGGAGCTAAAAGGCTTGTAATGATTACTTGAGCAAAAAGAGTATGAAAGCTCCAAACATTAAAAAGTAAAGGATGATCCAAGACTTGAGAAAACAAAAACTGCAGCCAAATCCCTATTCCCACTAGACCACTTCCCACCCATGCCAATAGCCCAAGACCAAAGCTTTTATCGATAGGTGCACCTCGTCGCCCTAATTGCCCCCACCAAAGACCAAGAAACACTAAAGCTGGGGCTTGAGTTCCACCACCAAGACTCATCGCATCCAAAATCAATCCCAAAGACAAGCCTGCCAAGCAACCATTTAAGGGTCCATTTACAAGAGAAAAAGGCAACAACCACAAAACTTCCCAAGCAGGAGCAATTCCCATTAATGCAAACCATGTAGGAGAGGCAAGATTCAAAACAATCACTGCCATTGCTGAAGCTGCAACAACAATTCTGGAGCGATATTTACCCATCAAAATTCTGAACTTGAACCCAATCAATAGCCTCTGGAGCTGCTAGCAACTGCACAGTCGCTCGAGGTGCTGGTAATGCTTGCTCGTCAACCGACTGAATTACTCCAACAGGCAAATTCGGAGGCACAATCGTACTGGCAGGTGATGTACTAACAACATCACCCTTTATGACCTTGGTTTCCTTGTTCAGAAAAGTCAACTGAGGTCGGTTAGTCCCTAACCCAAGCAAAATGCCATGGCGTTTTGTACGAGCGACCCAGACACCTACTCGACTACCAGGAGCGGTCAACAGGCGTACACGTGAAGTTGTAGGAGTCACACTCTGCACTACACCTATTAGACCTCCTGGACCAATGACAGCTGATCCAGACTGAATACCTTCAATTGAACCTTTGCCAAGTTCTAATTGCTGCCACCACCCTTTTGGTTTCCTTGCAATGACTGGAACTGAGAAAAAACCGGTTTTGGATGCTTTCTGAAGACCAAGCAATGTTCGCAAGCGAATGTTGTCCTCTTCAAGCAAATTCAACTTGATTTTTTGTTCTAAATAATCTGCAGACTGCAACCACTCTTTCTGTGCTGGTCCAGGCCAAAAAGGTCTTGTCATTAAAGCGTAAGCATCTGCAAAACCAGCGCCTTTGCTCCATCGAACAATAAAGAGTAAACCTGGAAGCAAAACCCAAGGCCAAGCTCGGCGCCAATAGCGCCAACGCAAAGCAACTAATTGCGACCTCCAAGCCATTTATTTAATCCATTGATGAATTCCTTGCAAATTCAGGAGTATCCAAAACTCTTCTTAAGCGTTTGAAGTCTTCTAAAACTTGACCACAACCATTAACAACACATAGCAAAGGATCTTCTGCAACATGAGTGAAAATTCCAGTTTCATGGCTAACTAAATCGCTAATTCCTTTGACTAGTGCGCCGCCACCAGCAAGCATAATTCCCCTATCAGCGATATCAGCTGCCAATTCTGGTGGAGTGCGCTCCAAAGTACGTTTTACTGCTTCAACAATCTTGTTTAATGGTTCTGCAGTCGCCTCACGCAGATCTCCTGCCTGCAAATTTATTGATCTAGGAAGGCCAGATAACAAATGAAGGCCACGAACATCCATTGATTTCATGTCGTAATCATTATCTGGAAAAGCAGAGCCAATTCGGATCTTGATGTCTTCCGCAGTACGCTCGCCAACCACCAGATTGTGAACTTTTTTCAAATAAGTAGCAATTGCATCATTAATTTCATCACCTGCGACACGAACAGACTCACTAAGAACTGTTCCTCCCAAGCTAAGAACAGCAACTTCAGTTGTTCCTCCTCCAATATCAACAATCATTGTTCCAATTGGCTCAGTCACTGGCAAAGAGGCTCCAATAGCAGCAGCGACTGGCTCATCTATCAAATGAACTTCCCTAGCACCGGCCATACCTGCTTCTCGAACAGCTCTTCGTTCAACACCCGTGACGCCACTTGGAATTCCAACTACTAGACGCGGGGAAATAATTCCTCTGCCTTCATTACATTTTTGAATAAAGCTTTTGAGCATTTGCTCAGCAGCATCAAAATCTGCAATTACACCGTCTCTGAGTGGACGCACTGCGCGAATATTGCCTGGGGTGCGGCCAAGCATCAATTTGGCATCATCACCAACGGCCATAGGAACACCTTCCTCAAGATCCATTGCAACAACAGAAGGTTCTTGAAGGACAATCCCTTTACCTGAGACATAAATCAATGTATTCGCAGTGCCCAGGTCAATTCCGATATCACGTGAGAACTTAAAGCGGCTAAAGAACACAGGTTTTTATTCAAGTCGGCGAATCATAGAGTGACTAAGCAATGACTCTTGTTACTTACAAAGAAGAGTCTTGAACTCCTTGCATCCATTCACCTCAAATTTGAAGCATTATTAAGCAACATCTAAATTTGCTCAGAATCAATGGGAATCAATTCCGTAACACTTGTTGGAAGAGCTGGTAGAGATCCTGAAGTGCGCTATTTCGAATCAGGGAGTGTCGTGGCGAATCTCACAATCGCTGTGAATCGTCGCAGCCGCAATGAAGAGCCTGACTGGTTCAACCTCGAGATCTGGGGGAAACAAGCACAAGTTGCAGCTGATTATGTGAAGAAAGGAGCTTTGCTAGGTATTAGTGGAAGCTACAAAGTCGATACATGGACAGATAGGAATACAGGAGAAGGAAGAAGCAAGCCTGTTATTCGAGTAGATCGCCTGGAACTTTTAGGCTCAAAACGAGACGGGGAATCTAATAGTTTTAATTCAGGGGAAAGTACTAATAACAGGAGACCAAATGATGAAGAAATTCCATTCTGATCAAATTTTAATTTCTTGATCTCATACTTCTCCATGTTCGAATGATTAACAAAATCAATCCAGATGACAAAGCAATAACAAGAATTACCTTGATAGACTTTGATAATGGTTCAATCCAAAGCTCTACGTTGCTATAACTTTCACCAAGTGCAAAGCCTGCAAAAGTCAATAGCAAAGTCCAAATCAAACTCCCTGCAGTAGTCCAAATTAAAAAAGGTACAAGAGGCATTAATTCAATACCCGCAGGAACAGAAATCAAAGTCCTAATTCCTGGCACCAAACGCCCCCAAAAGACTAAAGGGACCCCATATCTATTAAACCAACGACGACTACGCGCAAGTTCATCAACACTAATTCCAAGCCATCTACCATTACGTTTAAGCCAAATCTCAAGCCTTTCTTCATTAGCCAACCGGCCAATGCCATACCAAGGGAAAGCTCCCAAAACAGTACCAATCAAACCAGCAACTACAACTGGTAAAAAATGCAATTGACCTTGCTGAACATAAAAACCACCTAAAGGCATAATCAATTCAGAAGGGATTGGCGGAAAAAGATTTTCTAAAAACATCGCCAACATAATTGCGCTGTAGCCAATCCATTGATTAGCTGCGACAGCATCAGTAATTAGCTGCGGTAAGTTACTAACTAATTCTGTTATTTGCATAATTCTTTATAAACTCTTCTATAAGATAGACAACCTGAAAAGA
>CAJWIZ010000019.1 GCA_913041805.1 uncultured Prochlorococcus sp. | reverse complement strand
TGAAATTTCAAAAGCTGCAGATGGTGGGCCATTTGATTCAGTAAATGAAGCCAAAAGTGATTCAACAGGCTCAACCCGAAGTTGGTTTGACTATGAGGGTGACTCTATTGTTTTACAAAGAGTAGGTGGTGGATTTTCATTTGCGAGACCATTAAATGGTGGAGATCCTTATAAGAGCGTTCCATGGAGACTTCTTGTGGGAATGAATGCTCAAAAAGTTAAGGCAATTGATTATGCAGGAAATAGTAGGCCTTATGGAGTTTTAATTGATAACTATTCCAATAGTCAGGTCCCAAATAATGAAGTGATTTGTGTTGCATATAAGTGTGCCTCAGAAAATGATCTTTTTAGTTTAAGAACAGCTGCTACATATAACACTCTTAATGATTCTCGAAACCCTACTTCAGGAGACTTTTTAAGTCTTGGTACAGAGCAATATCTATCAATTGGTCAATACTCCCCAACTTTTAATCGTGCGAGGACAAGCTATTCGCGCTTCTTTCCTGTTAATTGGATCAAGCTTTTTAAAGGTTGTCGCCCTAAATCAGGTGAGCAACTCAATTGTTCCCAAGCAGTTGGTGTTCAAGTGAAAGCTGGCACGATTGTTGGAGACTTGCCCCCTTATGAAGCCTTCTGTTTGGGTGGCTCTAGTTCTGTAAGAGGCTGGAACAATTGTGATCTTGCAGTAGGGCGGAATTATGGCGAAGCTTCTATTGAATATAGATTTCCAGTTTGGAGATTAATTTCAGCAGCATTTTTTATTGATGGTGCCTCCGCTTTTGGTTCACAATCAAATGTTCCTGGTAAGCCTGGAAAACTTTTAGGTAAAAATGGTTCTGGTTTTTCTCCGGGGGCAGGATTGATTGTCAATACTCCTGTTGGGCCTCTTCGCCTAGAAGGTGCTAAAAGAGATTTTGCTGGAGATTGGCGGTTCAATCTTGGAGTTGGTTGGAAGTTCTAGTGACCTTATTGCCTAATGATTATGGAGGTGCTTGGACTCTCGCTAGCACAATTCAGAGGTCAGGCATTGGCCTGCATAGTGGACTGGAATCAACAGTAAGACTTTTACCTTCTGATCAACCTGGCTTTTATCTCTCCTGGAGTGATAATGCTAAGGAACTCATAAGACTTAGCCCAGAACAATCAAGAGACACTCAACTTTGTACAACTCTTGAATTGGGGACTCGCAAGCTATCAACGGTAGAGCATCTTTTGGCGGCTTTGGCTGGATGCGGTTTGACTCATGTACATCTTGAGGTCTCTGGCCATGAGATTCCTCTTTTAGATGGTTCTGCTCTTGGGTGGGTTGAAGCAATTTTAGAGGCGGGTATTTCTTCTGCCCCTAATGCTCGTTTAGTGCCACCAGTAGTTAAAGAACCATTAGTTTTCAATCGAGGTAATAGTGTTATTACTGCTACACCTGCTGAAACTTTTTCTTTGGTAGGAATGGTTGATTTCCCCTATGCAGCTATAGGTCGACAAATGTTCAATATTGAACTAACTCCAACCCTTTTTGTGCAGGAAATAGCTCCAGCAAGGACTTTTGGCTTTGTAGATCAAATAGAAAATCTGAAAAAGTTAGGTTTGATAAGAGGTGGAACTCTTGACAATGCTTTGGTTTGTGATTCGGACCATTGGATTAACCCTCCACTGAGATTTGAAAATGAGCCAGTACGCCATAAGCTTTTGGACTTGATCGGAGATTTAGCACTAGTAGGGTTCCCTAAAGCTCAAGTACTGGTTTATAGAGGGTCACATGGACTTCATAATGATTTAGCAGCTGCTCTCCTTAAATCATCATGTCAATGAGGTACTTCACTTGTGACTGAATCTTCGCCTCCAAACTCTGTTGTGTTAAACAGTGAGCAAATAATGGGTCTACTGCCCCATCGTTACCCTTTTGCCTTGGTAGATCGTGTTATTGAACATGATCCGGGGAAAAGAGCTGTTGCCATTAAGAACGTGACTCTTAATGAACCTCAATTTCAAGGTCATTTTCCTGATAGACCTTTAATGCCAGGAGTGTTGATAGTTGAGGCAATGGCACAAGTGGGTGGTCTTATCGTTACCCAAATGCCAGATTTGCCAAAGGGTTTGTTTGTTTTTGCTGGAATTGATGGAGTTCGTTTTCGTCGACCTGTTGTCCCAGGAGATCAACTGTTCATTACTTGTGAGTTGCTTAGCCTTAAAAGACAGAGATTTGGGAAGGTTAGTGCAAGAGCAACAGTTGACAGTCAGTTGGTTTGCTCAGGGGACTTGATGTTTTCGTTGGTGGAATAAATCTCATGAGTGAGTCTTTTAATCCTTCTACATTGACTATTGATAAGCCACCTCAAGTGCACCCTTTGGCAGTGGTCGATTCGCAAGCAGAGCTTGAACGAGGTGTAATTATTGGTCCTGGATCTGTGGTTGGTGCCGGCGTGAAGATAGGAGCTAATACTTGGATTGGGCCAAATGTAGTTCTTGATGGAAGATTAACAATTGGGGCTCAAAATAAGATTTTCCCTGGAGCATGTTTGGGGCTTGAACCTCAAGATCTGAAATATAAAGGTGCGCCAACTGAGGTCTTTATAGGAGATAACAATACGATTAGAGAATGTGTAACTATTAATAGAGCAACTGAAGAAGGTGAAGAAACAAGAATTGGCAATGGCAATTTGTTAATGGCTTATTGTCATTTAGGACATAACTGTTTACTTGGCAATCGAATAGTTATGTCTAATGGAATACAAGTTGCAGGTCATGTAGTTATTGAAGATAGAGCAGTAATTGGAGGGTGTTTGGGTATTCATCAATTTGTTCATATTGGTGGTTTAGCAATGGTAGGTGGCATGACAAGGGTTGATAGAGATGTCCCACCTTATTGCTTAGTTGAAGGGCATCCAGGTCGATTAAGAGGGTTGAATCGAGTTGGCCTACGACGTAGTGGTATTGAAAGTCGTGATAGTAATGAATCCAAGCAATTACAAGAAATCTGGACATTATTATTTCGTTCTAACAATGTACTTTCTAAAGCGATTGATTTAGCTAGAGAACAAAAATTAATGTCTGCTTCAGCTCATCTTTGTGATTTTCTTTCTGCTTCTATTCAGAAAGGTAGACGTGGGCCAATGCCAGTGATGAGATTAAATTAATAGTTATGCGTTTACTTATTAGTACAGGAGAAGTGTCGGGTGATTTGCAAGGTAGCTTGTTGATTAAAGCCTTGGCGGAAGAAGCAAAAAAAAGATCACTTCCACTTGAAATGATTGCTATAGGAGGACCTCGAATGAAGGCGGCTGGAGCTGAGTTGATTGCAGATACTGCTCCTATTGGTGCAATTGGTCTTTTAGAAGCAATGCCATTGGTTTGGCCAACATTAAAAGTTCAGAATAAAGTTGAGGAATATCTAAAAGATAAGCCCCCTAATGCTGTTGTTTTAATTGATTACATGGGGCCTAACATTCGTATTGGCAACAAGTTACGAAGGACTCAACCTGAAATTCCTATTATTTATTATATAGCTCCACAAGAATGGGCTTGGAGATTAGGAGATGGCGGCACAACCGATTTAATTGGTTTTACGGATAAGATACTTGCAATTTTTAAAACTGAAGCCGATTTTTATCGCGAGCGAGGAGGTGATGTGACTTGGGTAGGTCACCCAATGCTTGATACTTGTAAGGCATTGCCAACAAGAACTCAAGCTATCGAAAAGCTTGGTATTAACTTTGACCAGAAGGTCTTGTTACTATTGCCAGCTTCGAGGATTCAAGAGATTACTTACTTGATGCCAATTTTAGCCAAAGCTGCTGCTCTCCTTCAGGAGAATGATCCTTCTATTTTTGTTTTTGTTCCTGCAGGTTTATCTAAATTTGAAGAGCCAATAAATCAAGCTTTAGTCTCTGCTGGTGTTAGAGGAAGAGTTATTCCTGCCGATCAGACTGATGAACTAAAACCTTTTATGTTTGCAGCCGCTGATCTTGCCTTAAGTAAATCAGGCACAGTAAATATGGAATTAGCTTTGAACGAAGTTCCTCAAATCGTGGGATATAAAGTAAGCAGGGTCACTGCTTTTATAGCAAAAAGACTCTTGCGCTTTAATGTTGACCACATTTCGCCTGTCAATCTTTTGTTGAAGGAGAGATTGGTCCCAGAGCTGGTTCAAGACGAATTCACGCCAGAGGGATTGGCAGCATTGGCAGGTATTTACTTGGGGCAACCTGATAAACGAGCTTTAGTCTTGGAAGGTTACAAGCGGCTTAGGAAGGTTCTTGGTGATCCGGGTGTAACAGCAAGAGCCGCTAAAGAGATTTTGGATTTGATGCAACCATGAAGACCATGCTCAATTGTTTTAAGTCTTGCTTTCTGCTTATTCTTGCTTCCATTTTCTTGTTTGGCTCACCAAATTTTGTAGAAGCTAGTCAGAAGGAGGCTGTTTTTGCTGGGGGCTGTTTTTGGTGTTTAGAGCATGACCTAGAGGATTTGCCTGGTGTTTTGTCTGTTGATAGTGGCTATACCGGCGGTGAATTGGCTAGCCCAACTTATAAAAATCACAAGGGCCATCAAGAGGCTGTAATTGTAAATTTTGATACTGAAAAAGTTGCTTATAAGAGTCTGCTAAGGAGTTTTTGGCGCAATATTGACCCACTGGATGGCGAAGGGCAATTTTGTGACCGAGGTGATTCTTATAGGCCAGTAGTTTTCACTCAAGGTGATAGTCAGAGGGAGGAAGCAATGCAAAGTATTCAAGATGCTGCAAGAGAGTTGGATCAACCAATTGGAAGAATCAAGGTCAAGGTTCAAGATGCAAAAATGTTTTGGATGGCAGAGCAATATCACCAGAATTTTGCTGAACGGAATCGCTTGAAATATAGTTTTTATCGTAATAGCTGCGGCCGTGATAGACGCTTAGATGAGGTTTGGGGAGAAAATGCAAGAACAAATGCCGCATGGCCAGAGAAGTAGCCCAAATATAATGAAAACCTTAAGAAGTTTCCGCTTCTAGGTATTTTTTTCGATGAAGATTCGGCTTTCCTCCTATTCCTTCTCTTTGTGGAGCTATTAACATTCATCCGCGGTTAAGTGAAGGAGATGTATGTATCTGCTAACAGTCAAAGATGGGCTAGTGACTAGGCATGTTGGGCCTTATCTAAGTCCTAAGCAGGCATCTGATGATTTAGATAGGGTTTTGTCTTCTTGTACCGATAGGGCGCGATGGCAAATACATGCTTTGGAAGCTCCTCATCAAAGATCTTTCGCTGAAAGGGTGCAAGAAAGGGATCAGGCATTTAGTGCGGCAGCATCATGATGCTTGTTGTATAAGGTTTGTATTTAGATAGGCTTAATCTATTTTTACTTGAAATTATTTTTTATAAAAGCACTGGAAACAGGTTCTATTTTCTATATAGATAGTTACTTTTAAGCTTATTTATTTGCTTGGTCACAAGCCCATTTTACTAATGTGCGGACGCCGTAACCAGTTGCTCCTGCAGGATCTAGTCCTCGATCTTTTTCTGCCCAAACTGTCCCTGCAATATCAATGTGCGCCCATGGAATTGATTTTTGGACAAATTCCTGAAGGAAAAGGCCAGCAGTGATTGATCCGCCAGCTCTAGGACCAGTATTTTTAATATCTGCAAGCATTGATTTAAGCCCTTCTTTATATGATCTCTGTAGAGGCATACGCCATATGCCTTCACCTGAGTCATTTGCGGCATTGATTAATTCGGCTGCTAATTGGTCGTTTTCCGTCCAAAGTCCGGCAATTTCATCTCCTAGAGCAATTACACAGGCACCTGTAAGAGTAGCCAGGTCCACTATTGCATCGGGCTCGAGTGCACATGCATAAACAAGTGCATCAGCAAGTGTTAGTCGGCCTTCTGCATCAGTGTTATTGATTTCTATGGTTTTGCCGTTGGATGCTTTCACTATGTCGCCAGGATGCACAGCAGAGCCATTGATCATGTTTTCGCAGGCTGCCACTATGAAATGAGCTTCTAGATTTGCCGGTTTGAGCTCTGCTATTGCTCTTGCTGCTCCTATGACAGCAGCGCTGCCACCCATGTCAAATTTCATCATGTCAATTTGGGCGGCTCCAACTTTTAAGTTGTATCCACCTGAGTCAAAGGTTAGTCCTTTGCCAACCATTGCTAGTCGCCGTTTGATTGGACCTTTTGTTTTATAGATAAGATGAATAAATTTTGGTTCAAGATCTGACCCTTGGGCAACCGCTAAGTAGGCACCCATGCCTTTCGCTTCACATTCTTCTTTGTTTAGAACTTTTGCTTCAAGGCTATATTCCTTTGAAATTTGAACTGCTGCTTCAGCAAGAGTAGTAGGCGTAATGCTATTTGGGGGAGCACCTACCAGTTCTCTTGCAAGCTCTACTCCAGAACATATAGGTGAGATTGTGCTCAAGCTTTTTTCTGCTGATTTGTTGATTCCAATTAGTTCAACTACATCTGCTTTCAGAAACGGATCAGGGTTACTTTTGAATCGGAGATCTTTGAACAATGCAAGTCTGATTGCTTCTCCTACAGCTTTAGTTGCTGATTCAGGCTCAAAAAGGTCCCATGGAAAATAAATGCCTAATTTGCCATTGTTGCCTACGCTTGCACGTGCGCTTAAAGCGGCTGCATTTCGAAGATCATTGATCAGCAAATCTTTAGCTTCTCCAAGCCCTACAAGGATCAATTTTCTTGGAGAGTTTTCAGGCAAATCAAAACATGTAATTTCGCCTACTTTTGCGTTGAAATTTTGTTCTTTTATTCGATGGTTCAAGTAACTTTTATAAGGCAAAGCAAAGGATTGGATTTGTTTTTCGAGCTCTCCCTCAAAAATTCCAATAATGAGCACTGACCCATCCCAATCTTTTAGCCCTGCAGAACTGAGGGTGATTTCCATTTGCTATAGGTTTAGTTGAATAATGCTAGTCGTTTATTTAGCTCAACTCAGTAGTAAAAGGAGTATTCCATCTTGCCCTTGTCTCTTTGTTAAATGGTGGAAGCCAATGCTTTATAAGTTGTTGCTCTAATTTTCTGCGTAACTTCGTGTTGACTGGGACATCAGACCAGAAACGAATGCTTAGTTGACTTTTGATCCCTGCATCATTGAGAGCTTCAGAATAAGAAGCAACATAAGCCTTGCAGTCATGTTCACCTTTCCACCTGCGATCTGCAAAGAGTGTTTCTCCGATGTATAGCAGTATGTGTGAGTCACAATTTTCTAGACGGTCCATAACCATATAAATTGCAGGACCATAGTGAGGAGCATCGGGCCACCTCCAAAAGCTAAGAGGTAGTGGCGTAAGACTTAAAGGCTCAAGAGTTTTGTAAGAAGTATTCTCGGCTTGTGGGAAAAGAGAACCTTGCTCATGGTTGCTAGGAATTAGCTGAAAAAGATTTTCCTGATATTTGTAGATCCTTTTTTGCCAGTTTGTTAAAAGGTCTTTGCTGAGATTGATTTCTGCATGGCTGTTAGTGATTCCAATGGGGGAGGTACTACTTGAGAATAAATTTCCTTGTCGTTTAGATCTGTTCATTGGTCAGATTCCCCTACTTTCTTTTTGTCTAAATTGTGAGGAGAATTACTACTAATTCTTTTTATAGCCTTTATTCGGACCTAATTCATTATCATGTCGAACTAAATCAGTCTTTTCATTTCTAAGATGCCTAGCTTTATTTTTGTGGCTCAAAAGCTGCACAAACAAAGGAAATTAACTTAAAGGATCAATAATGGCTTTTTTTGAATCCGAGATTGTTCAGGAAGAGGCTAAAAGGCTTTTTACTGATTACCAGGAACTTATGAAGCTGGGGTCTGATTATGGGAAATTTGATAGAGAGGGTAAAAAGATGTTTATAGACACTATGGAAGCCTTGATGGAACGTTATAGGGTGTTCATGAAGAGATTTGAGCTTTCAGAAGACTTTCAGGCAAAAATGACTGTCGAGCAACTGAGGACTCAATTGGGTCAATTTGGAATTACACCCGAACAGATGTTTGATCAAATGAATACAACCTTGAACAGGATGAAATCGCAATTAGAACAATCTTCTAGTTGATTTGATTATTACCCTTTACTATCCGCACAATTTGAGATGATTCCCCTATGCCGGAGAAGACAAGTTTGTTACCCGAATGGCTTGAGAGGGGAATAGCAGATCTTTTCCCTTTGGGGTTAAGTGATGAACCGGAAAAGAATTTAGCTTGGCGACTTCATGAGTCTTCAGAATTTCAAAAGCCTTTGAGGGTCAAACTGGGCATCGATCCCACTTCTAGTGAAATTCATTTAGGCCATAGCATTCTTTTTCGCAAGCTTCGTGCTTTTCAAGATGCAGGTCATACTGCTGTTTTGATTATTGGAGATTTCACAGCTCGTATAGGTGATCCATCAGGGAAGAGCAAAACAAGAGTTCAGTTAACTGCTGATCAAGTAGAACAAAATGCAAATACCTATTTAGATCAACTTGGCTTTGGGCAGTCACCAGAGAAATCTTTATTGGATTTTTCGACGCCTGGCCGTTTAGAAATTCGTCGTAATAGTGAATGGCTGCCTGATCTAGATCTTGCGCAAGTTATTGACTTACTTAGTACTGCAACAATTGGTCAGATGCTTGCGAAAGAGAATTTTGGTAATCGTTTTGATGCTGGTATACCTATCTCTTTGCATGAGCTTTTATATCCACTCCTACAGGGCTATGACTCAGTGGCAGTCAAAGCAGATGTTGAGCTTGGTGGAACTGATCAAAAATTCAATGTTGCAATGGGTAGAGATTTGCAGCGTCATTTCAATCAAAGACAGCAATTTGGTCTGTTATTACCGATTTTGATTGGCTTGGATGGAGTTCAGAAAATGAGTAAAAGCTTAGGCAATACAGTTGGTTTGAAAGAAGATCCGCTATCGATGTACTCGAAATTAGAAAAGATACCTGATGCATTGGTGAATAG
>CAJWIZ010000018.1 GCA_913041805.1 uncultured Prochlorococcus sp. | reverse complement strand
TTCATTAGGTTTTTGACTCGATCTCTGTCGAGCTCATATTTAATTGCGCTTCATCTTTTGAAATTTTCCTTTGACCTTGATGAATAATTACGGATGTAATGAAGGAGTAATTCATTGTCTCCAATTGATTTGTTTTCACTGAGCAACCAAGCATCAGATTGAGATAACTCTGTTGGCAGATTTTCTATATTGTTTGGCACCCAATTGTAATCTCCTCCTATGATTTTGGGTGTCAAAGTGAGTTGTAATTCATCCACTTGATCGGCTTGCAAAAAAGATCCTACAAGATGTGCTCCACCTAAAAGAACTAGACGTTTTAAACCTGCTTTGGTTAATTGAGACAGGGTGTTGGCCCAGTTTTCCTGCATAAAGAATTGACGTTCATATCCCACAGGTGGTCCTCCTGAAAATTGACTGGAAATTTGGCTTGGACTGATTAACCATCTTTTGATTGGTTGATTAAAGAAAGACCATTTTTGACAAAAGTCTTTTTGGCTGCTTATTACCACCGCAATCGGTTGTTTGGGCCTCCCTTCTTCTGTTCGCTTTTTGAGTAGTACCTCATCATGGATGAGGCATGTGTTGCAATGCGTACGAATTGTCCCTCCCCCTATTAACGCTCCATCAGCCCAAGCCAAAGATTTTTCTAAGTAATGTCTATCTCCCTTACCTCCTAAAGGCTTACTAGCTTGATGAGGGAAGGCTAGTCGCCCATCAAGACTTATTGCTAAAACAACGCGAATGCGAGGAAGCTTCAACTCTATGCTTCGTTAGTTGCCATCGAATTTAATAATGCTGGCATTGCATTGATTTGAGGAATTTCTGCATATACTTCGGCTGCATTATTGGGACTTTCTTGTAAACGTATTTTGTGTAGATTAACTCCTATAGCTTGGATAGGCTTAGACAGTAGATCAACAATATGGAGAGCAATATTTTCTGCTGTCGGAACACAATCTTTGAAGTGCTTGATGTCTTTATTTAGGTGTGTATGGTCAAAAGGTTCAATCACTAAATCATTAATTAAGCATTGAAGTGCTGCAAGATCACAGACCATACCGCTACGTTCATCAATTGATCCACGTACCGTCACATCAACTAAATAATTATGTCCATGACCATTTGGCCTGGCACATTTCCCATAGATTTTTTCATTCTCCTCTTGACTAAGGTCTTCTTGAGCTAGACGATGTGCAGCAGCAAAATGAGTTCGAATTGTTAAATAGGCATCCATAGCATTTCCTAGATAATCAGCCCAAAGGCGAGGATGTTCGTATAGGCGCAGGGCCGTTATTGGCAAATGAGGCCTTAGGCGAGTCCAAATGACGCGTACTAAAGCTTCTGTGGTTGGTAAGCAACCTTTTGGATTGGTAAGGTCAAATTCTGGCCAAACATCATTAAGGAAGCGAAAGTCAAGTTGATCGGTAATTTCATCACGGATGAAGCGTTTTACATCGGAGAGGTTTAGAACCATGCCAGCTGTATCAAGCTCACCAGCCATTGAGACTATTAACTCATAGTTATGCCCATGACCTGGAGCCAGTGCACATGCCCCAAAGCGTGCAAAGTTGTCATCCTCTGAAAACTCAGGGAGCCAGTAACGGTGGCTAGAACTGAAGCAGGCACGCCTTGTGATAACACAATTGCGACCTTGACCATGTTTTGCCTTAAAAGAGGTTTCAATCATGGCGTTATTGCCTATTCCTAATCCTAATTGCCTTTAATCGATTTTGTTTTATGGATGAGTTTTCTAGCGCTGAACTTTTAAAGCAAAGGTTGGGTGGTCGCAACCTTTATCTGGTTGGGATGATGGGGTCTGGTAAGAGTTCTACTGGACCCCATTTGGCGAAAGAATTGGCTTATGGCTTTGTTGATTCGGACAAAGTGATTGAGCAGGCTTGTGGCGAATCTATTTCTACTATTTTTGCAAAAGAGGGAGAATTAGGCTTTCGCAATGTTGAGACACAAGTTTTAAATGCAATTGGGCAAAGGCATTCATTGGTTGTTGCTACTGGTGGTGGATTGATCACAAAATCCCAGAATTGGGGAGTGCTTCATCAAGGGATTGTTATTTGGTTGGCCCCCTCTCGTGAAAAGCTTTTTCAAAGATTGCAATCTGATCCTGGAAACAGACCTTTGCTGAAGCATAAAAATTCACGACCTATTTTTGAGAATCTTTGTGAGGAACGAGAAAGGTTTTATAAGGAAGCTGATTTAGAAGTGAAAATTTTTGATGAACCACCTTTTGAAGTTGCAAAGTTAATTTTGAAGAATTTGCCATCTATTCTTTCCAAGCCGGAGGATCTAGGCGCACAGCAAACCACTGAAGGGTGAATCCTGGTTTGATTTCTAGATCACATGCAGTATCTATTAGTCGATTTGCAGCAGCAGCGATGGAAGGTTGGTTTTGAAGATCTTTGGGAAGGGTTTCAGCGTGGTTCAACCAACTAATCAACCATGATTTGGTTTCTTCTAAAGTAAGAAATTTTTCAGGCTTCCCTGGTTCTAATACAACGTAATCTTCACAAGCTCGAATAAGAGGGTCTGACATGAAAAAGTGCCTCAGATTAATTTGCCTATGTTGCTCATCATGGAGGATTTGATTAGTTTCATCATTTAGTGTTTCTCTCAAAGAGAGGCAGAGTAATTAGCAGACTCTTCAGCTTGTAATGCAATGGGTGAGTTTTTTTCCAATGTTCTTCGGTATCCCAAATACCTGATCACGATAGTTCTTGGAGTATTTGCGGCATCTTTAGAACCCTTAGTGCGCCGGAGTAGTAACCCGGTAACAGCTGTATCACTTATTGGGGCTTTGATTAGTGGTCTTTTAACTCTCACTTTTATCTTGAGAGCCATGATTTTTCCAGTTCTGCCTTCCTAGATATGACAAAAGGACGTCGAGTTGAAAGAGTGGCTGCACTAATTCGCCGGGAAATTAGTCACCTATTAATTAATGGCATTCGAGATGAAAGAGTCCAACAAGCAATGATTACTATTACGGAGGTACAAGTATCTGGGGACTTACAACATTGCAAGGTTTTTGTGAGTATCTATGGCGATGAAAATCAGACAAAGCTTGTAATGTCTGGTTTAGATGCTGCGAGTGGTTTTTTGAGGGGTGAGTTGGGGCGTAAATTGCAATTAAGAAGGGCACCAGAGATTGTTTTCCAGTTAGACAGAGGACTAGAAAAAGGGACTTCTGTGTTAAATCTTTTGGAACGTTTAGATAAAGAAAGAAAAGTAAATATAGACATCAATACTGAAACAAATTAGGAATTGTGATTGCTTTTCATGAAAGGGATTTAAGAAGAAGTGTGGCTCAATTGTTAGTTGTAAGAGCTAGTGGTCATGCTTTTGATTCGCAACGCCAATTCCCAAAATGGGAATTAAGTAATTATGAACTTCAACAGCTCTTGGAAGAAGATGTTGGGGGAGTCATTTTGTATGGAGGTACCACAATTGAATTGCAAAAACGAATCGAAAAAATAAGAAGTTGGACAAAACAGCCTATCTTTCTATGTGCAGATGTTGAAGAAGGTTTGGGGCAGCGTTTTCAAGGAGGAACTTGGCTCGTGCCGCCTTTGGCAGTTGGTCAGATATATAAAAATCAACCTGCAAAAGCTATCTCTCTTGCTGAAAGTTATGGTAATTGTATAGGCGTTCAGGCTCGTGAATGTGGACTTAATTGGGTGCTTGCACCAGTTTGCGATGTAAATAGTAACCCCAAAAACCCTGTAATTAATTTGCGCGCCTGGGGAGAAGACCCTTTAACTGTGGCAGTTCTGATTTGTGCTTTTAATAAAGGTCTATCAAAACAAGGAGTTTTGACTTGTGCAAAACATTTTCCAGGGCATGGTGATACTTCTGTGGATTCACATTTGGAATTGCCAATAATCCATCATGATTTAAACCGGCTCAAGGAATTGGAATTGCTTCCTTTTAAGGAAGTGATTTCTTCAGGCGTAGACACTGTTATGACGGCTCATGTTTTGTTTCCCAATATTGACTCCAATGCTCCTGCGACACTGTCAGCTGAGATACTTACAAAGCTTTTACGGCAAGAGATTGGGTTTGACGGTCTTTTGGTAACAGACGCTTTGGTGATGGATGCTATTCGAAATACCTATGGAGATGATGAGGCTGTTGTCATGGCTTTTGCGGCTGGTGCTGATCTTTTAATGATGCCGGCGAATCCCAAGAAGGCGATTGATGCAATTTGCACTGCTTTGTTGTCCGGTCGTATACCAATGCAAAGGCTTGAAGAAGCTTTGCAACGTCGTAAAAATGCATTAGCCAAAGTATATGTATCTGACTCAACTAACTTTGAGACGGAAGAAAAACTTGATCACTATTTAATTGAGCGAAAAGAAGATAAATGTCTTGCTGAAGAGTTGCTTCTTAGCTCAACTACAATTCGCCATCAAGTTATTCCTGGAAATATTAAAATGGATATCAATCTAGTAAGGATTGATTGTTTATTCCCTTGTCAATTTCTTAATAATTATTCTCCAGCATTATGCATGCCGGAAGAAGCGGGTTATAAGACTACTGTTTGTCATCAAATGGGTGTGAGTCCATGGCAAAATGATGCCGAAAATCCTTTAGCTTTGGAAAGATTTGGTGAGGGATCTTTTTTGCTTCAGCTTTTTATTAGAGGTAATCCTTTCCGAGGAAGTTTTTTTAATCAAGAACCATGGCTAGCAACAATTCTACAATTACAAAGATTAAATCGTCTTTCTGGATTAATTCTCTATGGAACTCCATACTTTTGGAATGATATAAATCAATTGCTTGATAATTCAATTCCATTTGCCTATAGCCCTGGTCAAATGAATGATGCTCAAAAGCATGTACTTATTTCTTTTCTACAAAAACATCAGGATCGAGAAATGAAGCCTAAGCAGTTTTCTGAGTTTACTGATTAATCTAATGAATTTTGAATCTGGTTTATCTTTGAATGGCAAAACAATAGTTGTGACTCGTGCTCAAGAGCAGCAGAGTCAAGCTCATGATTTATTGCAAAGTAAAGGAGCAAGGGTTTTGGATTTACCTGCACTTGTTATTGGCCCACCAGAAGTTTGGGCACCTCTTGATAATGAATTAGCTAGAATTGAAAATTTTGATTGGATTATTTTTTCAAGTAGTAATGGAGTTGATTCAGTCGAGAAAAGATTGAATCAATTAGATAAAACTTTGGCAAAAAAGCCAAATAGGTTGAAAATTGCTGCTGTAGGGCATAAAACGGCACTCAGCCTTCAACATCTTGGTGTTATGCCAGATTTTGTGCCTCCTAAATTTGTTGCTGATAGTCTTGTTGAGTTTTTCCCAATGAATGGGATAGGTCTAAATATTTTGATTCCAAGAGTACAGACTGGAGGTAGAAAATTTCTAGCAGAAGCTTTCCGTGAAATGAAAGCAAATGTTGTGGAAGTTGCAGCTTATGATTCGTGTTGTCCTAAAAATATGCCAGACGAAACAGTACAGGCTTTTAAAAATAAAGAGATTGATGCAATTTTATTTACTAGCGGGAAAACTGTTGCACATACAGCTAAGTTAATGTTGGATAGATTTGGACTTAATTGGAGAGAAAAATTTGATGGAGTTAACGTGATATCGATAGGTCCACAAACAAGTATTAGTTGCAAAAAATATTTATCTAGGGTAGATGCACAAGCGGAGCCACATGATCTTGAGGGGTTAATTGATGCATGTATAGCTTCCTTCTCATATGCCTAAAGAGTATGATTAATAGATTGATAATCTATTCAAAATCTAACTATATTAGTTATTTGACTGATGATTTATATGCAGCTTGACTTGTATCTCTCTTCAACAAGACCTTTGAACCTGTCGAGATTTCCCTGTAGTTCATTGGTAACCATTCCTCCTAGAATATTGGCCTCCATTAGTGGTGCAATCGCTCTTGGTAATTCATATGTAACTGATAAATTAACTATAGTTCTATCTTCTGCTTTGATAACAAATTTAACCGATCCTTTGGTGGGGAGTCCTCCAATTGACTCCCATTGAAGTTTCTCTTTCTCAATGCGTTCATTAATTTGTGCCTGCCACTTAAAGCGAAAACCATTCGCGGCCAAGGTCCATTCAGTTAAATCAGGAAGAGTTTTTGTTGGTGCTTCAATTGTTTTGACTGATTCAATCCAACTCATCCACAGAGGCATAGCGTCTAGGTCATTCCATACTTCCCAGACTTTGTCTACAGGTGCCTTGATATCACAAGTCACATTGTGTTCTAACCAACGTCCCATTTGAGATTAAAGATCCATTTTGGAAAGTTCATCAGCTTTGCCAAGCATGGCCTTGGCTGCTAGATGTCCACTCATAGTTGCACCTTCCATAGAATCGATGTAATCCTGACGTGTGTAACTACCTGCTAAAAAGAAATTGTTGATGGGAGTTTCTTGCGAAGGTCTGAATGGTTCCATGCCTGGTGCTTCTCGGTAAAGTGAATGTGAAAGTTTGACAACATTGCTCCAAACGAGATTGAGGTTTCTTGAAGAAGGGAAAAGATTTTTCACTTGGGAATCAGTATGTTCAACAATTTTTTCAACTGATTTTGTGATCCATGGATCTCCTGGCGTAAGGACACATTGAAGCAATGACCCAAAACCTTCTAGTCGATAGTCTTCTGGACTACTTAGAGCTAAATCGGCAAAACAACTGAAGTCAGCATCAGCTGTATAAAGCAGATTATCTAAACCCGTTGGAGAATTAAGGTTTGTTCTGGCTGAATCATTATTGAGTTCTGTAACCCACCCGTCATATCGGAGTTGCACAGTTGCCACGGGAACAGCTTGTAGCTTGTCAATTGCAGAAAATTGGGGGTACTTTCTCCACTCTTTTGGGATTAATCTTTGAATGCCAGGCACGTCGCAGGCTGCAAGATATTGATCTGCTTGAACTAGGCGTTCTCCATCAGGAGTATTGAGAGTGATGCCAGTTACTTCTGGGCAATCTTTATTATCAAAGTGAATTTTTCGCACACGATGAGAGAGGTGAAGTTTTCCTCCTTTGTCTGTTATGTAATCAAGAATTGGTTTGGTAAGCCATCTATGTGGAGAACCTTTGAGCAAATTCAATTTTGAGGCTTCAGTGCGTGTCGCAAACATTATGAAAATGGTCAGCATGCAGCGTGCTGAGATTTCCTCACAGTCGATAAAACCCAATGCATATGCAATTGGGTTCCACATTCTTTTGATGCTTTTCAGGCTGCCACCGTGGCTCAAAAACCATTGTTGAAAACTTATTGAATCAAGTTCTCTAATGGTTTTCATAGCCCCTTCATAATCAATAAGACCTCTGACTATTGGGCTTGTACCTAAGGCAAGAGCATTACGTAATTTGTCGATCCAATCCAATTGTGGGGTTGTAAAAAAGGCCTTAAGACCATTGAAAGGAGCCCCAAGGCCAAAACGAAAATCAAGTGAGCGGATATCTCCTCCAAGGTTTACAAATAAATGTGTGTGATCCTTGGGAAGTAGATGGTTGATAGCACCGACTTTCCGCATTAGTGCAAAAAGATTGGCGTAATTGAAAAAGAACACATGAAGTCCCATTTCAATATGATTCCCGTCGGAGTCTTCCCAGCTCGCTACTTTCCCACCTATGAAAGGCCTGGCCTCAAAGAGCTCCACAGAGTGCCCTGCATCGACGAGGTCAACTGCAGCGGTTAACCCTGCAAGTCCTGCTCCTACGATCGCAACTCTCACCCGCTTTAAGAAAAGAACTTATTAACTCTATGAATATGACGTACAGACTTCCAGAAGACAAAAATCAATTTCCTTTCATAAAGTGGTTTAAGGCGTGGAACTAACTATGAGCACTCCAAATATCACAGAATCTACACATAAAGCAGTTGATGGAAAAGGAATCTTGATTACTGAGCCAGCTATGAAGCAATTGGCTGCACTTTGTAAAGATCAAGGACCGGATAAATTGCTGAGGGTAGGTGTTCGCTCTGGTGGTTGTAGCGGAATGAGCTACACCATGGATTTCATTTCTTCTAAAGAAACTCATCAAGAAGATGAGGTTTATGACTACATCACTCCTGATGGTGATGCTTTCAAGGTGGTTTGTGACCCCAAAAGCCTGCTTTATATTTATGGCATGCAATTGGATTTCAGTACTGCTTTAATTGGAGGCGGTTTTAACTTCACCAACCCAAATGCCACTCAAACATGTGGATGTGGAAGTTCTTTTGCGGTCTGAAGTATTCAAAACATGCCAACCTAGTGAATGAAGTTCCCTGATTAGTTTTTTCATCTAATGGAGTCCACTGAAGAGAGTTTTTTTGATAAAGCGATGGCGAGATATGAGTCTGGGGTTGAGGCCTGTGAATTGATTAAGGATTTTGAATCGATTACTGCAACTGCTCCGAATCAGTCAGCTGGTTGGACATGTCTTGCATGGCTTCAGTTGCTTTGCAACAAGAACGAAGAGGCTCTTCGTTCTGCACGAAAGGCAGTCAAATTGAATAGACAGGATCCTCAAGCAAGAATAAATCTTTCCCTAGCCCTACTAGAGACCAATTCGAAGGGGGTTAGGGAGCACATTGAGTTTTTGCAAAAAGCTCTATTTGTCGTTCCAGATTTAAAAAAAGAATTGCAAAATTCAATAGAAGATGGTTTGAAGCGTAAGCCTGATTGGCAGGCACTCAAAAAAATTAAAAATTGGCTGGAGTTCTGATTTGGCTCGCATTCTTCTTTTGAGCAATGGCCATGGAGAAGATCTTTCAGGTGCGTTGATAGGCAAGGCTCTCAAAAAACTTAATCATGATGTAGATGCATTACCTTTTGTTGGCTATGGAAATTCATATAAAGTTTCAGGTATAAGAACTCTTGGTCGATCAAAAGAATTCAGTACAGGTGGACTTGGTTATACAAGTATTTATGGGAGGTTAACGGAGCTGATACAGGGACAATTGTTTTATCTGTTTGGGCGTTTGTTTCGATTGCTTAAGGTCGCTTATAACTATGATCTTTTGGTGGTTATA
>CAJWIZ010000017.1 GCA_913041805.1 uncultured Prochlorococcus sp. | reverse complement strand
AAATTGATATCAATTAGTGGGTAACAAGGTTGGCTGAAAACTAGCAGGAACCTTGCATAGGCTTAGCAAGACATAAAAAGTTGCGTAGCAACTGATGTCCTCCTTCTGTCAGAACACTCTCTGGATGAAACTGAACTCCTTGAAGGTGAGGATAGTTACGATGCCTCAGACCCATAATCGTTCCATCATCAAGCCAAGCAGTTACTTCTAAACATTGAGGCAAAGTTTCTCTCTCAGCGATAAGACTGTGATACCTAGTAGCAATAAGTGGTAGCGGAAGACCAGAAAAAACTCCTTCACCGTTATGCAAAACATTAGATGTTTTGCCATGCATAAGTTCATGAGCTCTCACTATTTTGGCACCATAAACCTGCGCAAGAGCCTGATGCCCTAAACAAACTCCCAAAGTAGGAATATGAGGCGAAAGCTCCCGCAAAACATCCAAGCAAACTCCAGATTGATCGGGATCGCCGGGGCCAGGTGACAAAACTATTGCTTCAGGAGAAAGCTCAGATATTGCCTCCAAAGATATTGAATCATTCCTTTTCACCCTTATATCAGCAGCTACTGGGTGATCAGAAGCCAACTCACCCAAATACTGCACCAGGTTGAAAGTAAAGCTGTCGTAGTTATCAATAACAAGAAGCATGGCAACAGAAGCTATATACCTAACTGGATTAATAAAGGCGGCAATAATAAAAGGCCAGCAATGATCAAAGAACTAATAGAAGCAACTAACACTGAAGCAGCAGAGCAATCCTTAGCTATACGAGCCAATGGATGGTAACGACGTCCAATAGCTAAATCTACAGCTGCTTCAATCGCTGTATTTAACAACTCCAAAACCAAAACAGCAGTCACAGTTAATACCAAGACAGCAAAATGATTAGTACTCAGCTTCAACCAAATTGCCAAGGCACAAACCAAGGCACCCAAAAACAAATGAATACGAAAGTTCCTTTGACTTCGAAAGCTATAAGCAATCCCTTGTGCCGCATAGCGAAAACTAGCAGGCAAATCAGAGGCTATTCTCCAAGAACCTCTTCTGGCAAAGGACGAAAACCTACTAGAAAGGGGTGTGATCTTCGACGATAAATTTTTAGGTCTTTCGAGAGGTGTCATCAATCTCCACGTTTTTTATTCCCTGTATTTTTCAGATTACCGTCGAAGCACAAAAGTTGCTCCTGACAACTAAGCATTTCATTTAATTTCTCAGAAGTTGGATGATCCCAACCAAGCAAGTGCAATAGACCATGACTAACTAGCCATCTCAGTTCATGCAATAACGAATGATCATGTTGCTTAGCCTGCTGTTCTGCTCGGTTAACAGACACAACAATATCCCCTAGCTCTACAACTTGAGATCCCGGCAAAGAAATTTTCTCATCATAAACAGCAAATGAAAGTACATCAGTCGTTTCCTCTTTAGATCGCCAGACAGAATTTAATGCTGCGATAGTTGAATCATCTGTAAATTGCAACCCCATAGTCACAAGAGGAGTAAAACGAACTAATTGAGGGCAAAGTAAGAGATCATCATTTCGTATATATTGAATCCATTTTTTTAAATCTTTTTCCCAAAATTCAGCTTTAGTAAGAAAATTTTTTGTCTGTTCGTCTGAAACCTCTTCCAACAACTTCTTAGATGCCCCAGTAAAAGACAAATCAAGCTCTAAGTATTTTGAGCTGGCAGTACATTCAATCACCTTAAATTCATTGAGGGATATTAGGTCGTCCTAACCAAGCGACACATAATATGAAAATAACAAAGCCAAAAGCAGTCAAGCCAAAATGAACAAGGCTTTGATTACCTTTTCGAACCATATTTCTCATTGCAGATTTAACAAAGCTAGAAGCTGGTGGGTTTTGAGAAGATTTCTTCTTAGTTGTGGATTCAGGGGACATTTTGATGATTTTTAGTTCGCCAAGTCAAGATTTGAGTGGTCAACACCCTGACGCAAAAGAGCCTGAATAAATAGATCCAACTCACCATTCATCACACTCTGTACATCAGTAGTCTCTTGCTCAGTCCTTAAATCTTTGACCATTTGATACGGATGGAAAACATAATTACGAATTTGATTACCCCAAGCTGCTTCAACTATGTCACCTCGAATATCAGCAATCTCAGCAGCACGTTGCTCCTGTGCAATCACCAACAACTTAGCTTTTAACAATGCCATAGCTTTCTCCTTGTTTTGCAACTGAGAGCGTTCTTGAGTACAACGAACAGCCAACCCAGTAGGTACATGAAGTATCCGAACTGCAGTCTCAACTTTGTTGACATTTTGACCTCCCGCTCCTCCCGATCTACTGGTGGTCACTTCTAAATCTTTCTCAGGAAGATCTAACTCAACTTCATGATCCAATTTGGGCATCACCTCAACACCTGCAAAACTGGTTTGACGCTTACCGTTAGCGTTAAAAGGAGAAATTCTAACTAATCGATGAGTACCTTTCTCATGTTGTAGATAGCCATAAGCATGACGGCCCTCAATCTCAACAGTGGCACTTTTAATTCCTGCTTCTTCTCCCTCAGAAAGTTCATCAACAGTTACCTTCATCCCATGATCTTCTGCCCATCTGGTATACATCCGCAACAGCATCTGAGCCCAGTCCTGAGCATCTGTTCCTCCAGCACCAGCATTAATTGATAGAACGACTCCCTCCTTGTCATAAGGCCCACTTAAAAGACGTTCTAATTCCCAACGATCAAGATCTTGACGCAATCGTTCTAAACCAGACTGAGCCTCTTGAAGAATTTCTGCATCTGGTTCAATCTCATATAGTTCAATTGTGGCCTTAGCATCCTCAATTGCATTTTTCCATTGAACCAACTCTGACAACTGATCTTTCACCTCATCCAACTGCCTCATATGCTTTTGAGCATGCTGTTGGTTATTCCAAAAATCTGGCTGCGCAGCAAGTTGTTCAAGATCCTGTTTCTTAGCATTCAAAGCAGGAACGTCAAAGACAGTCCTGAGCATTGCCCAGGCGATCAGTGAGTTCAGAAAGATCTCTTTTGAAATCAGTTAGATCTAGCAAAAGTCGGATATCTGCAATAGGTTAAAACGCTATCAGTTTAGTAAGCCTCATAGGATCTTTATGAAATCAAAGTGAACCAATGGCAAAAGTTGAAATTTACACGTGGCAATATTGCCCATTTTGTATAAAAGCAAAGTCTCTTCTACAAAAAAAGGGTGTGAATTACATTGAACATAGTATTGATGGAGACCAGTCGGCTCGAGAAGTTATGGCTAACAGGTCTGAGGGCCGCACCACAGTGCCGCAAATCTTCATTGATGAAAAAGGAATTGGTGGATGCGATGACCTCTATGAACTCGATCAAACCAATCAACTAGACGATCTACTGGGTCTAACGAACTAATGCAATGAAACATCTTTTCGTAATTGATCCTATTGAACAAATAAACCCTGCAAAAGATTCCTCCGCTGCATTAATGCAAGCAGCACATCGAGCATCAATTGAAGTATGGGCATCTACACCATCTGACCTCCAAGCACGTGGTGACAAAGCATGGGTAGTTGCCAGCCAAATCATTCCTCAGCCATGGCTAGAAATTTCACCCACTCAAAGCAAACCATTAACTGACTTCAATTGCATTTGGATGCGCAAAGACCCCCCAGTCGATGAAGCCTTCCTATATGCCACCCATTTACTTGAAGTAGCCGAACGGGATGGAGTAGTCATTCTAAATAAGCCAGCCTCCTTACGAGCCTGGAATGAAAAGCTTGGTGCATTACGTTTCAGCAACCTTATGGCTCCTACATTAGTTGCAAGCCGAGTAGTCGAGCTAGCAAGTTTTGCAAGAGTGCAAGGTGAAGTAGTTGTAAAGCCATTGGGTGGCAAGGGTGGGCAAGGAGTCATTCGCGTTGCCAAAGATGCCCCTGGTTTAGAAGCCTTGCTGGAGTTAATGACTGATCAAGAGCGCTTGCCCGTAATGATGCAAAGTTTTTTAAAAGAAGTCGTCTCAGGTGACAAGAGAATCTTGCTGGTTGATGGGCAACCTTTAGGAGCAGTCAATCGACGACCGAAATCAGGCGATTTCCGAAGTAATCTTGCTTTAGGAGGTCAACCAGAAGCTACAGAGCTATCTATTCGCGAGAAAGAAATATGTGCTGAATTGGCTCCTGCCTTAAAAGAACATGGTTTGTTCTTCGTAGGCATAGATGTGATTGGTGGAATGTTGAGCGAAATCAATGTAACAAGTCCAACTGGAATTAGAGAAGTTGAACGCCTTATGGGTATTCCACTTGCTGATCAAGTTATAGGTCAGCTATTAGAGCGATTTACATAAAGCTCTAACTGATCAGCTAATACAGCAAGTTTAAGGCCGACTTCTTGCAATTCCTTTTCAGCAACCGAACCTCTAACCAATCCTGCTCCAGCCGTTAGCTCCAATTCATTAAGTCGCACAGTCCCAGAACGAATTGCAACCCTTAATTCTGCATTCCCTAATTTGTCGATCCAGCCTATTGGTGCCGCATAACTACCCCGCTCGAACGGTTCCAAAGTCCTCAACCAACTCATTGCCTCTCTACGAGGAAATCCTGCTACAGCAGGTGTGGGATGCAATAAACCTGCCAAATGTAACGGTAATTGGGATTTGGCAGATGCATTAATTGGAGTATGTAGATGCACCAATTGACCATGTCGAGCTAATTGAGGCCTCCTCGTTCTTCGTGGCTGAAGACCTTGCTGAATTAATTGATTGGTAATCGAATCAACAACCAACTCATGTTCCCTCAAATCCTTGTCAGAATTCAACAGAGACTTGTCTCCTGCCTTAAGGGGCGCAGTTCCTGCTAAAGCATCTATTTTTAGTTGCCCTTTTTGAAGACTAAGTAGTCGTTCAGGTGAAGCACCAAAAAAAGCTACATCATGATTACGTTGCCATAAAAATCGACAACTGCCCCGTTGTTGCTCTCTAAGACGAGCAAGCATGGCAAGAGGGTCTAATGGTTTGCCTAACAGAATTTTCTGACGTACAGCAAGAACTAATTTGTCTAGAATTCCATTATTGACAAGATCAATTCCCTTCAGCAAAGCTGGCCGATAACAATCTTGCCATTGCTGAGGGAACGAGAGGTTCGAATCATTAGTGAAATAAATTATTTCTTGGTGCCCTGATCTTTGAGCGAGATGTTCCCTCATCAGCCACAACTGTTCTACAAGCTCGCGCGTCTCTGATTGATGTGTAGCCACCGCAGTCAAACGCAAGCAACTATGACGGCCTTGACGACTCAATTGCCATCTAGGAAGTACCGCCTGAACACCTGGAATCAGTCCCAATGTTCTCTTCCTTTCAGAAGTTTGCTCAAAAAACGAAAAAGCTAAAAGTATCCGAGGACTGCAAAATGAAGATGCATCGGGAGTGACATCTATCAAACGCCCTAATGTGGCATCACAAAAACGTTGCGCGAGCTCAAATCTTCGAGCTCCAGAGAGATCTAAGTGCTGACATCTGCCTGTAGCAGCCAAAGAACGTCCTGGAGCTCGATCCCAAAGAAAGCGAAACTGCTCATTCTCAGCTAATACAGGCAACTGAGAAAGAGGATCCACTCCGTCCATTGGAATAGCCAAACTGAAGACAGGTTCATCAACCTTCCTGATGGACCAGCCTCTGGCTATTGAGGTCAAAATGTCACGAAAAGTGGGTCCAGCCGTCATACGAAATACGAGCTGATCACACGTACTGCTCAAATGTATAAACCGTCATCAGGCAAAAAAGGGGAGAATCCCATGCAAAACCAACAGGCTGTTGCATCCCTTTACCACAAAAATGTGGAAAAACGCCTTCTTTGGAAAGCGGCAATCAAATGGCCTTTGTACTCGGTCGCTGTGATGCCAGTGCTTTTGGCCGCCGGTTGGAGGTATAGCACTAGTGACATTGTTCGATTGGATCAATTATTTGGATTTCTTATGGCATCAGTGCTTCTTTTGCTTTGGGAAAACCTTACGAATGACCTTTTTGACGCAGACACAGGAATAGATGAATTCAACAAGCCTCATTCGGTAGTTGCATTACTAGGCAAAAGGCAACCTGTTAGACATTTGGCTTACGCATCTCTTTTTCTAGGTTTATCACTAATTTTGATACTGGCCTTACGCAGTAAACCGGCTGTACTGATCTTAGTGTTAGTCAGTTGTGCACTGGGATATTTATATCAGGGTCCTCCTTTTCGCCTGGGATATAAAGGACTAGGGGAACCTTTATGTTGGCTAGCTTTTGGACCTTTTGCTACTGCTGCTGCACTACTAGTTCTTTCTCCAAGCAATAGTTTCCCATCTGGAATTCCTTGGAAAACAGCGACAACACTTGGAGCCGGTCCTGCACTTGCTACAACTTTGGTTCTTTTCTGTTCACATTTTCATCAAGTTGCTGAAGATGCTGCCCATGGCAAACAATCACCATTAGTTCGCTTAGGGACCAAACGTGCGGCTGCACTCATTCCCTGGTTCTTGATAATGACAATAGGTTTGGAATTGGGGCCAATATTGTTAGGCCATTGGCCGATTACAGCTCTTCTTGGAATCATTGCCCTGCCTTCAGGAATTTCATTAACACGTTTACTTAATACACATCACAATCATCCTGAGAAAGTCAGTGGGAGCAAATTTCTCGCATTACGCTTTCAAGCCTTAAATGGTTTGGGCTTAAGTCTTGGGCTCGCACTCGGGCCTGCCCTTGGGATCGAACTAATGTGATAGAGCTAGATCAATGCAACTCAAGCTACATTGCAAACCCTTCTCATTTCGGCTCAGCCAAACACTTAAAACTTCCCAAGGAGCCCTGAAAGAAAAGAAAGGGTGGTTACTACGTCTTGAAGATAAAACTGGTAAATGTGGATGGGGAGAAGTATCTCCAATAGATCAATCTGATTTAGCAACTTGTGAAAGGTTTTTAAACCTCCTTCACGGAAAGATAACTCGCCAAGCATTGGAAGCTGGTATATCAATTTGGCCTGGGGCCTTAGCTTTTGGAATTGGTGCCGCTCTTGCAGAAATAGACGACCTCATCGGGACAAAAGAGAAAGGAGGTTGGATGAAAGCTCCTCAATCAGCAATCTTGTTGCCAAGAAATCAATCTCTTAAAAAAGAGTTATCGACTTTGTTAATCAAACAAAGGCAATCAAGCCAATTTCCAATGACCTTAAAGTTAAAAATTGGAATTGAACCACAACAACTAGAAGAAGACTTAGTGTGCAACATCTTAAAGAATTTACCTGAAGATACTCGCTTGAGACTTGATGCAAACACCGGTCTGAATCGCTCTGAGGCAAACAACTGGGCTTCTTACTTTCAGCAGGAACCAAGATTGGAATGGTTAGAGCAACCTCTAGCAACAGATGATGTCATTGGACTGATTGAATTAGCCAGAAGGATACCGGTTGCTCTGGATGAGTCACTGTTAGAAAAACCATCTCTACGAAAAAGCTGGAGCAGTTGGCAAATAAGGCGACCATCATTAGAAGGTGACCCAAGATTGCTGCTTAAAGAGCTCCAACAAGGCGTCAGCTACAGGATGTTAAGTACTTCATTTGAAACAGGGATTGGTCTTCGTTGGGTTCACCATTTAGCAGCTTTACAAAATGCTGGACCTACACCAACTGCACCTGGCCTCGCTCCTGGATGGTGTCCCAAAACTCCCCTTTTTAGTTGTGACCCAAGATTGGTTTGGGAGGCAGCATGAAAATCCTCCAGACCTTGAGATGCGACCCAAAGGAAGCCAACAATCTCTCGCGGCAATTAGCTATCGCAATCGAAAATGAAGAATGGATTCAGTTATTACCTAAAAGATCTACGACATTAATGCCAAATGCAACAGTTCTACCAACTGGACCTGGTGTCATCATCTCAAGCGGAGGTAGCTATAGGAGACCACATCAATGTCTTCACCCATCGTCGAACCTCGATCTCTCAGCTATAGCGACTGGAGAATGGCTACAAAAGCAAGGTTTAGAACCAAAAAACTGCATCGTTCTTAATCCATTGCCATTGCATCATGTAAGTGGGCTAATGCCTTGGTGGAGAAGTCGTGTTTGGGGAGCGGATCATTACTGGCTAATGCCTTCACTAATGCGTGATCCAAAAGCATTGAAAGAATTCTGCAAATCTATTTTCCACCAAAGAGTTGGACCATTTATCACATCTTTAGTTCCCACACAATTACAACGTTTAATTGAGCATCCGTACGGTTTGGATTGGTTAAAATCTTTTGATCTGATCTGGGTAGGCGGCTCAAAGCTCTCTAACAAATTGGCAAGTCACGCTAGAAGAGAGCAAATTCGTTTAGCGCCTTGCTATGGAGCAACAGAAACAGCTGCGATGATTACTTCACTAGCTCCTAATTCATTTCTCGCTGGAAGAAATGACTGTGGCAACCCATTAAGAGATGTAGATCTACGTCTAACTCAATTTGGATCATTAGAAATCAAAACTGCCAGACTATCTTCAATGGTCTGGGAAGATGGCTGTCTCAAAGAAATTCAAGATAAAAATGGGTGGTGGCAATCTGGAGATTTAGCCAAATTAACATTGAAAAATTGTTCATATCAACTTGAAATTCTTGGCCGTTCAGATACAGCAATTAACTCAGGTGGTGAAACCATCTTTCCAGAACTATTAGAATCAAAGTTATTAGCAGCAGCAAAAAAAGCTAAAATCCCTGTTCTATACATACTTTTCTTACCTCTTGAAGATAAGGAATGGGGCGAAAGGTTAATTGCATTGATATGTTGGGAATCAATGCTAACAACAGTTGAACAACAACAACAACTAGAAAAAGTCAAACAACTTATAGAAGAATGGCAACCAGCAGAAAAGCCATTCCTCTGGCATGTGTGCAATGAACTAGAGCCTACAGAATCAGGAAAGTTTGAGCGTTCAAAATGGCAGAATTGGCTAAAAGCTAATTACTTTTTATCTAAATAAAAGGAAACTCCAGTTCATCCATAAAACTGGAGATCTAATTCAAATTAATGTCTACAATTTATACAGGCTTAGGTCCCAAATTGACATTCGATGCTTCAATCCAAAGGTTGATATTTTCTGGCAATGGACAACGTTGCCTTGTGTCCACAGTAATAGCCAAGTGT
>CAJWIZ010000016.1 GCA_913041805.1 uncultured Prochlorococcus sp. | reverse complement strand
ATTTACTAAGTTAATTCAAAGTTTAGCTTTCACTCTTTGGATAATATGTAATTGTATTTGTTTTTCTAAAGGCAGCCAACCTTCCAGGGCCAGCACATGCAAAATAAAAGGCTATTGCTGCATAAATAGCAGACAATTCAAAATTATAATTATGATTTTCGACTACTGCTAAAGGGAACCCCTCTAATCCGGTGTCAATAAGATGAAAATAAACAGCGAATATCATTGTTGAGAAAAGGCCAAGTGCCGAGATCCTTGCAAAGAAGCCAATCGCAAGCCCAATAGGGCAAATGATTTGAGTCGCTGCAGCGGCATAAGTCCATAAAACTGGATTACCAGGAAGGAATCCCAGATATTTACCTACTACAAACTCAGCAAATCCTTCAGGATCTTGAAACTTCTCTAATCCATGATGAACCATGAAAAGACAAAAGCCTATGCGAAGCAAAAAAACCGCCAATTCAGCCGTGATATTTATTTCTCCCTGTGCATTGGGACTCTGCACAACAACCTCAACTTTCTGAGGAGCCTTCGAGGCATTTAGATTAGGTGTTGAGCTCACTTGAGATTCACTGTCTTCCATCTGGACTAAGTATCAGCCAAAACATCTTACTTGCTTTAGCTCAAATAACGCACTAGAGGCCAAGAAGCAAGTTCTAAATAACAAACAATTTCTAAAGTGTCTCTGACCACTGAGCATTGGAATTTAATTTTAATTCTTCATCAAGCTCTCGCCTTAAATAGTGCTCTGAAAAACAAAACAATGGTTCAAGATATTAAAGCTTTCTTTTCACTTAGCTTCATCAATTTTTGAATCACATGCTCCACGACCCTATCTGGGGTAGAAGCACCTGAAGTAATGCCAACCGATACAGTTCCAGAAGGTAAAAAGTTTTCTTCCATTATTAAAGACTTTCCTAGAGGCATATGAGTAATAGTGTTATCTACTTCAGATATTCTTTCTGGTGCATCTATATGGAAAGATCGAAGTCCTCTACTAATGGCAATCTCCTGAAGATGGGTTGTATTAGAAGAGTTAAATCCACCTATAACAACAAGCATATCTAAAGGCTCATCAACCAAAGAGAACATTGCTCCTTGTCGCTCTTCAGTAGCATCACAGATAGTATTAAAAGCAAGAAAATGGTCATTAAGCTCTTTAGGTCCATTCTTTTTAAGCATAGTCATTTCAAATAATCGGCCTATTTCTTCAGTTTCACTCTTCAGCATTGTTGTTTGATTAGCTACTCCAATTCGATTTAAATCTTTATCAGGGTCAAACCCCGGAGAAGATGCTTTTGCAAATCTCTGGAGAAATTCATCACGGTCACCTTTTCCAAGAATATAATTGGCCACATATTTCGCCTCATCAAGATCTAGAACCACTAAATATGTTCCTGCAAATGAACTAGTTGCGAGGGTTTCCTCATGCTTATATTTGCCATGAATAATTGAGGTAAAAGTATGCTTCTTATGCTTTTCAACGGTATGCCAAACCTTTGACACCCAAGGACAAGTAGTATCAATAATATGACAACCCCGTTCATGGAGAAGTTGCATCTCTTGAACAGTCGCGCCAAACGCAGGCAATATCACAACATCACCATTCTCTACATCAGAAAAATCTTTTAGACCGTCCTCAGCCGAAATAAAGCGGACATTCATTTTGCGCAAATGATCATTCACTGAAGGGTTGTGAATAATCTCATTAGTTATCCAAATTTGCTCATTTGGATAATGCCTTCTGGTTTCATAAGCCATAGCAACAGCCCTCTCAACACCCCAACAAAATCCAAATGCTTCTGCAAGCTTTACTGTCAATCTGCCATGTTCCAGAAGGTAACCATTATCTCGAATTGAACCGATTAAATTGCTCTGATAAACCTTCTCAAGTGCTTGAGCTCGTTTAGCAGGAGATCCAAAACCCCTCCTGTTGTAGCGATCGGATTGATGTAGCGAACGCTTAAAGGCTTGAGTGTCCATATCTGAGGAGACTACACCTTTGCAGGCAATTTCTTAGGGAGTCAATATTAACGAAAAAAAAGCCTGGTAATAAACCAGGCTTTTTAAAAATTAGATCTTGAATCAATTTAATTACCAGAAGAAGCAAAGTCTGGATAAGCCTCCATGCCATGCTCACCGATATCTAAACCTTGAATTTCTTCAGATTCAGAGACTCGAATACCTCCAAAGAGTCCGCCAATAATTGACCAAGCCAACCAACAAGTCACCACAGTCCATATGGCATAAGCCAGACATCCAATAATCTGTATCCAAAGCTGGCCAATACCACCACCTGTCAAAAGACCAAGACCAGCTCCAGAGCCTTGAATGTCATACCCCCAAAGTCCAATAACTAATGTGCCCCAAATTCCACAAACACCATGAACTGAAAAAGCACCAACAGGATCATCAATCCCTAAGGAATCAAGAGCAGATACAGAAAATACAACAATTACACCACCTACTAAACCAGCCAGCCAAGCACCTGCCATCGTTAAATTCGCACAACCAGCGGTAATGCTGACCAAGCCTGCAAGTATCCCATTAATAATCATGGTCAAATCTGGTTTTCCAGAGGTCAAAGTTGAAACAACAGTTGCACCAATCGCTCCTCCTGCAGCTGCAAGAGTTGTAGTGACAGCAACATAGGGCACCCATTGGTCCATAGCTAACTGCGAACCAGGATTAAAGCCATACCACCCAATCCAGAGGACTAGTGCCCCAAGTGTTGCTATAGCCATATTGTGCCCAGGCATTGCTTGAGCCTTGCCATCAACAAATTTGCCAATACGAGGACCAAGCAGCATTGCACCGACAAGGCCAGCCCAGGCACCAACAGAGTGAACAATAGAAGAACCTGCAAAATCAATAAAACCAGCTTCACTGAGCCAGCCACCGTTCCACTGCCAGCTTCCTGAAACTGGATAAATAACTGCTGTAAGTATCAAAGAAAAAACTACAAACTCTCCAAATTTCACGCGCTCAGCAACAAGCCCAGAAACAATTGTGGCAGCAGTACCAGCAAAAGCAGCTTGGAAGAGAAAGTCAACAGTAGGAACTAGGCCAGCTTCACCAATAATTTCAGGCGTAACAGTGGGGTCAAAGAAGAGACCGCTAAAAAACAGCCAACCGGCAGCCACTGCATCTCCATACATTATTGAATAACCAACAAACCAATATGCGGTTACAGCCAATGCAAAAACAAAAAGGTTTTTAGCCAAAATATTGACTGCATTCTTTTGCCTACACATACCAGCTTCAACCATTGCAAAACCAGCATTCATGAAAATAACAAGTATCGTTGCTATTAATAGCCAAAGATTATTGGCCAAGAATGCAGCATTTAAATCTGGCAAATCAGCAGCATGTGCCGAAAGATTGAACAGACCTAAACCTAAAAAAGCAATAGGTACACAAGCTAACCACATCAAAGAGCGATTAGAGTTAAATCCACGAATGCTTCTCAGCAAAAGCATTGGTCCTTCTAAAAGGCTGGCCTCTTGAAGACGATTGGTTCGCTTCCTAGGAGGCGAATGCAAAGCAGTGGTCATAAAGTTGAAGCTGCTAAAAAATAATTGGACTAATTAGTCCAACTTGTAAGGTACAAACTGTTATAAATTCGGCCATAAAATTGTCATCCTTTATACAAAATCATTAATTCACCAAGGTATTTGTCCCTAAAGAAAAGTCGTCGCCTTAAAGCCTAGATTTTTTCAATAACTTTTCGTTAACCATTCGTGTACCTTCCCAGGTGATTTTGTCTTGATGAAATCCAAAGCAACAAGGAATAACTTCAACTCCTGCATTCAAAGCATCTCTAAACAACTTTCCATAAAGTGGATCAGCAGTATCTCCTGTTGCAAAGGTTTCTACGTCACTTCTACTAAGACATGGGACCAGCACTGATCTGGCTTCGGGCAGTAAACCCATAAGCTCTTTCAAATGCTTTTGACCTCGTTCAGTTACTGTGTCAGGGAAAAGGGCCACATTTCCTTCCTTCCAAGTTGTGTTTTTTACCTCTACGTAAATAGGTCTGGAGTCAGAGGATTCTTCATCAGGAGTTATCAATAAATCAATTCTGCTTCGCCTATTTAGTCCATAGGGAACTTCTTGGCGAATTGTCTTAACCAAACCAATTTGATCTAATAGCAAATCAGCTTCAATCGCTAATCGAATAAGTTTGTTAGGCAAAGATGTGTTTATACCTACCCAGGTAGATTCCCCTTTTTTGCCAAGAACCTCAGCTTGCTCCCAAGACCAGTCGAGTTTTCGAGTGGGAGATGGGGCATAACGCAGTCTTACCCGGCCACCTTGATTTAACACACCTGTCATGGGGCCAGTGTTTGCACAATGTGCAGTAACAATTTCGCCGCCTTTTAATTCCACATCTGCCAGAAAGCGCTTATAACGCTTAAGCAAGATTCCTTCTTCTAAGGAAGGGAAAGTTAGCAATGGCTCAATCACCATTGAAATCCAAACATTTTTGCCTTAACGACCTATCAGAAGCTTAATGAAACAACTTAAGAACATCATTGTTCTTGGATAAAGAATGACAAAATCTCTGAAAAAGATTGCCCTAACAGTCACCTTAGGGACAGGGCTAAGTAAAGTTGGTGGGCTAGCCAGACAACTATTCATAGCTGGTGCTTTCGGTGTAGGGGCTGCTTATGACGCTTATAACTATGCATATGTTCTACCTGGGTTTTTTTTAATTCTTTTAGGTGGAATCAATGGCCCATTTCACAACGCAATAGTCACTGTCCTAAGCCGTAAAGGAGAGGAAGAATCTTCATATATCTTATCCGCAATATATAGCTTAGTCAGTGCATCACTAATAATTATCACTCTATTTCTTGTTTTTGCAGCGGATCCTCTTATCAAGATAATTGGCCCCGGGCTTAATGATGAAGTGCACAGAATTGCTGTGGTTCAATTACAAATAATGGCTCCAATAGCTATTTTTGCAGGCTTAATTGGTATTGGCTTTGGCTCTCTAAATGCAAGAGATTCTTTTTTGATTCCAGCAATATCGCCATTAATTTCAAGCATAGTGCTAATGACCTTAATTGGTATTTTTTGGATACATGAAGGATCTATTCTCGAATCAAAAGATTTTGCTTTGAAAGGAGGATTAATTCTTGCAATTGGCACAATTTTAGGTGCTCTATTGCAATGGCTAGTTCAGATTCCTGCCTTATTAAATAAACGTATTGGCAAATTCAAACTTACCTGGGACTGGAAACATCCAGGAGTAAAAGAAGTACTAAAGATCATTGGTCCCGCAACACTTTCATCTGGAATGTTACAAATAAATGTTTTTACTGATTTGTTCTTTGCATCTGGAATACTTGGAGCAGCATCAGGACTTAGCTATGCAAACTTCTTAATTCAAGCGCCTTTAGGATTGCTATCAAATGCTGTAATCATTCCACTGCTTCCAACATTTGCAAAGCTTGCAAGTTCAAAAGATCAAACATTACTAATCAGAAGAATTCGACAAGGGATTATGCTTTCACTAGCAAGTATGATTAGTCTAGGTGCTGTATTCATAACTTTAGGATCACCAATAGTTGCGCTCTTTTATGCAAGGGGAGCATTTGAAAGTAATGCAATAAATCTAGTATCAGGCTTATTAGTTGCATATGGATTAGGCATGCCTGCCTACTTATGTAGAGATTTACTCGTACGTGTCTTTTATGCTCTTGGTGATGGAAGAACGCCATTTAATCTATCTGTAATAGGTATTGGCTTAAATATTATTTTTGATTGGATCTTAGTTGGAGGTCCAACTCCTTGGGGGCCTCAAATGCCATTCAATTTTGGTGCACCAGGAATTGTTTTAGCAACAGTTGCAATAAACTTTCTTACCTGTGGAGCACTTTTGTTAAGCCTCAAGTCTCGTATAAAACAAGTGCCTTTAATCGAATGGATTTTAGATGGAGGCAAACTTCTAATAGCAGGATCAATCTCAGGATTAGTTGCCTGGACTATGAGTACATTTATTGAATGGCCAGAAGATTTTTTAGGCCTTCTTAGCCAAGTCAGTTTTTCTGCAACAACAAGTCTTTTGATATTTGGGTTAATAGGTAGTTCAATTGGAGTCAAAGAAGTCCAAGATCTCCAAACTCTGCTTAAGAAAAAAATTATTCGTCTTTAAGGTGAACATCCCTTGCTTCTCTAACTTTTATTGGAAAGTCCAAATGATTTTCATCCCTCAACTTGGGCCCTTCTACTGACAAGATTCGAGCCTGAATACCAAATTCTTGAAAAGAAAGTTCCATCTCCTGAATCAAAGCTTTCTCCACCTGAGCTTCTGCATCAAGTACTTTGCCTAGCAATCGATCGCCCAACGGACCTAATCGCTCTCGCATTACTTCACGAGCATTGGTCACCTCAATAATCAGCAATGGGGGCTCCCTCAGTTATGCAACCTTATCGGCAATAGGGGTCCAAAATGTCCTCAAGGTCAAAAATCTGTCCCGAAGGAATTAACCGTGCCAATGGCAAACGAGTAGTTCCTCCTGCAAGTTGTACTTGAACAGCCTCTAATGCCTTTCTTGCTGCAACACTTGCTCCTAAATCAAGATTTGCATTGCATTCCATAGCAAGTGTTTCTGCCAAACCAGCATCACGTAAATAGAGATGCCAACTTGCAACTTGAATATAAAGGCGATCACCTATAGAGATCTGCAGGTCTCTTAAATCAGCTGGATTCAAAGTCATATGGAAAATGCAATTGCTTTAATTTTGGTGAAAATTGTTGGTTTAGTTGACGAAGGTGCCCTTAATGGAGTGTGATTAATTTATTCGAGGGCCTGTAGCTCAGCGGATTAGAGCATCTGACTACGGATCAGAGGGTCGGGAGTTCGAATCTCTCCAGGCTCGTTTTACAACTGCCCATAAGGGCAGTTTTTTTTTTAATTTGTCGCCATCAAAGCAAAAAGATGGCTCTACGTATCAAATCGATGGAAGTTTTCCTACTATCCCAGAGCTTTGAATCCAACAAATGAAAGATTTGTCCTTGCTTTCGATTAACTCTGATTTGAAGGATACGGATTCAAGAGTTGCAGATTTAATCGAAAAGGAAAAAGCAAGACAAGAAACACATTTAGAACTAATCGCCAGTGAAAACTTTGCATCTCAAGCGGTAATGCAAGCGCAGGGTTCTGTCCTAACAAATAAATATGCGGAAGGGCTTCCTAAAAAACGCTACTACGGCGGCTGCGAGCATATCGATGCAATTGAAGAGCTCGCCATTCAACGTGCAAAGGAACTATTTAAAGCCAATTGGGCCAATGTTCAACCACACAGTGGAGCACAAGCAAATTTCGCAGTATTTCTCGCTCTTTTAAAACCTGGCGACACAATCATGGGAATGGATCTTTCCCACGGTGGCCACCTTACTCATGGTTCACCTGTCAATGTCAGCGGGAAGTGGTTCAATGTCGTTCACTATGGCGTTAATCGTGAGACTCAACAACTCGATATGGCAGCAATTCGCCAACAAGCACTCACGCATCGACCTCAATTAATTATCTGTGGTTATTCAGCATATCCTCGCGAAATCGACTTTCAAGCATTTCGCTCTATCGCAGATGAAGTAGGGGCATATCTATTGGCTGACATGGCTCATATAGCCGGACTAGTTGCCGCAGGAATTCACCCAAACCCAGTTCCTCATTGCGATGTAGTGACCACGACTACTCACAAAACCTTAAGAGGTCCCAGAGGTGGTTTAATCCTATGCAGGAACGAAGAATTTGGACGTAAATTTGACAAAGCTGTTTTTCCAGGAAGTCAAGGAGGACCTCTGGAGCATGTTATTGCTGCCAAGGCAGTTGCATTTGGCGAAGCATTGCAAAAAGAATTTCTTACCTACAGCAATCAGATAGTGAACAATGCAAAAGCATTGGCCAAAGGTATTCAGAAGAAAAATATTGATGTTGTTAGTAAAGGAACTGATAACCACATAGTTCTACTAGATCTACGAAGCATTGGAATGACAGGGAAAGTTGCAGATCTTCTCGTAAGTGAAGTCAATATCACGGCTAATAAAAACACTGTTCCATTTGATCCAGAATCGCCATTTGTCACTAGTGGTATGAGGCTAGGGACTGCAGCTCTCACTACACGAGGTTTTGATGAAGAAGCGTTCTATGAAGTCGCTGATGTGATCGCAGAAAGGTTACTGAACCCAAATGATGTAGCTGTTAAAAATAAATGCATCGAAAGAGTGATGGCTCTTTGCAAAAAATTTCCTTTATATAGCTAAAGAATTCAACTGAGTCTTGTCTAAGCAACTACACGAAAAAGATGGTGTTGAGATTCTCTGTATTGGCACAGAGTTACTTCTTGGGAACATCCTTAATAGCAATGCTCGCTGGATAGCCAAAGAGTTGGCAGCTCTTGGGTTGCCTCATTACTACCAAGCTGTTGTTGGAGATAACCCTGATCGGATTAAGCAAGTTATCCAGCAAGCTAAAAAAAGAAGTCGAATTCTTATAACTACAGGTGGTCTAGGCCCAACTCCTGACGATCTAACAACAGAAACAATTGCTGCTACTTTTAATTCGCCGCTGGAAGAAAACAAAGAAGCATGGCTAGATATTAAAACCAAAACTCACAGCAAAGATAGTTATTCCGCCTTAAGTAATCGAAAACAAGCATTGCTACCAGTAGGAGCACAGATCATTCCAAACCCTTCGGGGACGGCACCAGGGATGATCTGGCAACCTAAAAAACACTTCACAATATTGACTTTCCCAGGCGTGCCAACAGAACTAAAAATTATGTGGAATCAAACTGCTGTTTCTTGGCTAAGAAAGCATGGGGGATCTAAAGAGACGTTTATAAGTAGGAACCTAAAATTTTCAGGAGTTTCAGAATCAATTTTGGCAGAAGAATTGGAAGATCTTTTACAAAGTAATAATCCAACAATTGCACCATATGCAAGTCTTGGAGAAGTGAAGTTAAGAATTACAGCTAGTGGTTCAAGTATCGAAGATGCCAACAAACTCCTGGACCCTTTAGAACAAAAATTGCGCTTTCGGACTGGGTTGAAATGTTATGGATCAGATGACGATACTTTGAGCTCAATTGTCCTAGAACTTCTGCGCCAACGTGGCGAAACATTAGCTGTCGCAGAGTCCTGCACTGGTGGAGGACTAGGAGCAGCACTTTCTCAAATTCCAGGGGCTTCAGATGTCTTCATAGGAGGCATTATTTCGTATAGCAATTCTATAAAAACCAAGTTTCTTGACGTTCCTTCAGAAATGCTCAATCAATTTGGGGCTGTTTCTGATCAAGTTGTCCAAGCCATGGCAACAGGCGCAAGAAAAAAGCTAGGTTCAGATTGGGCTATTGCAGTAAGTGGAAT
>CAJWIZ010000015.1 GCA_913041805.1 uncultured Prochlorococcus sp. | reverse complement strand
GATAAAAGGACCCTAAACATAGTTTAATTATTAGACAATGTCTAATAATTAAGTGATATTAGCTGATCTCAATAGCCCTCCAAGTGTATCAATCACATAATCCTGCTCCTCCACAGTGATTTCAGGGAATATTGGCAAGCTCAAAACTTGTTTGCAGGTTTTCTCAGTAACAGGAAGGGATTTAATGCCTTCAAATTCACCATAAGCTGGTTGTTCATGAATTGGAATTGGGTAATAAATGATTGTATTGATTCCTTTTTGCTGAAGACATTCTTTGAGGCAATCACGAGGATTAAAAGAAGTAGAACCATTCCTAAAGTCCAGATTTAACTGTCTAAAATCAATAGCGCCTGCAAGATTATTTACCTCAAATCTTTTAATCCGGACAACAAATTGATTCCAAGCATGAAAGCCTCTTTCATCAGGCAAGGATGGTAATTCAATCCCTGGAAAATCTTTCAATGCTTCAAGATATCTTCGAGCAATATCTTTCCTTTGTTGGATCCACTCATTCAACTTCGGCAATTTCACATTCAATACAGCAGCCTGAATAGCATCCAACCGACTGTTATATCCAAGTGCAGTATGCAAGTAGCGACGAGGCATTCCATGCACAGCCAACTCTTTCATCCGTCTTGCTAGTCCATCATCTTGAGTTGTGGCCATGCCCCCGTCGCCAGCCGCACCAAGGTTTTTGGTAGGGAAAAAGCTAAAACAACCAATATCTCCCCAACTACCAACTGACTTCCCATTCCATTTAGCCCCACTAGCTTGAGCACAATCTTCAATTACTTTTAAACCCTTTTCATTAGCCAGTTTCATTAATTGATCCATATCAACAGGGCAACCAAAAAGATGCACAGGCAAAATTGCTTTTGTAGCTGAAGTGATTGCCTTCTCTATTTGAGAAAAATCAATCAAATAATTAGCAGGGTTTATATCTACAAAAACAGGCCTAGCACCAACCAAGCTAATAGCTTCTGCAGTTGCAAAGAAACTGAAGGAACAAGTAATAACTTCATCGCCTGGACCTATTTCAAGAGCTCTAAGCGCAAGAACCAAGGCATCTGTTCCACTATTGCAACTTACTGCATTTGCTACGCCAATTATTTGCGCAAAAGATTCTTCAAAAGCCTGTACCTCTTGTCCTCCTATGTATTGACCACTTTGCAAAACTTTTAAGACAGCCGCGTCAAGGTCAGGGCCCAGATCGGAGAGTTGTTTGGAGAGACTAAAAGGTGGAACTTTCATGCAAATCACCATAGGACTTGCCAAAGCAAAGTCAAAAGCTCTCCAGCAATAACATCAACCGAACCAAGCAGGCTTTTGACCAGGATGCCATTTGATATTGCAGCCGATTGAAGGTTTTTGGTTAGGGCAAACCTCATTCCCTTCCAACACAGCATCCATTGCAGCTCTCAGATCTGCTCCAGTCAAAGGAACATTTCCACCTGGACGACTGTCATCTAGCTGGCCTCTATAACAAAGTTTCTGATTGCCATCTTCAGCGCTAGAAAAAAGAAAGAAATCTGGAGTACAAGCAGCCTTAAGAGACTTCGCCAAACTCTGATCAACATCTAAAAGATAAGGAAAACTCCACCCTCTCTTCTGAGCTTGTAGAGAAAGATTCTCTGGTCCATCCTGAGGGTGAGTAATCAAACTATTACTTGAAATAGCTAGCATCTGAACTTGCTTGCGATAGTCCTGGTCCAATTTCACTAGTTCCGGTTCTACATGTTTAACGAAAGGGCAATGAGAACAAAGGATCATCAACAAAACAGGCTGAGTGCCGAGCATGTTGTTGCTAATTGTGTTTGAACTTTGAAAACAAGCATCCTCAATGAGTTCACTGCCTTTAACAACTTCCAATTCAAAAGGAGGCAGCGATGTGCCCAATGGAAGCATTGTTGAATGAGTACGAACCATAAATTTAGATAAGGAACTGAACTGTCAATGAACAATCTATTAGTAGCGATATTTAGGAATTTTCTGAAGGCAGTACCCTAAATAGGAGAGAATCAAAGCATATAAGCCAAAATCTTTTTCAGATGCTTTTAGATCTCAGCGGCAAGAAGATCCTTGTCACAGGCATCGCCAACAATCGATCCATAGCTTGGGGCATTGCCCAACAACTCAAAGCAGCAGGAGCCGAACTTGGAATCACCTATTTACCTGATGAGAAGGGTCGTTTTGAAGCAAAAGTAAGAGATTTAACTGCACCTTTAAATCCAAGCCTGTTTCTGCCTTTAAATGTTCAAGACAAAGCCCAAGTAGAAGAAGTATTTGTGGCAGTCAAAGAACAATGGAATCATTTAGACGGTTTAGTTCATTGTCTCGCATTTGCAGGCAAAGAAGAACTTATTGGTGATTACAGTTCTACCAGTATGGAAGGATTCTCAAGAGCTTTAGAAATAAGTGCATACTCACTGGCGCCGCTTTGCAAACATGCCAAACCTCTCTTTAGTGAAGGAGCAGGTGTAGTTACATTGACTTATCTAGGAGCAGATAGAGCAATCCCTAATTACAACGTTATGGGAGTAGCAAAGGCTGCTCTAGAAGCCTCAGTCCGATATCTTTCAGCAGAATTGGGCCCAGAGAAACAAGTTCGAGTTAATGCAATAAGTGCTGGACCTATAAGAACCTTGGCAAGCTCCGCAATAGGTGGCATTCTCGACATGATTCATAACGTCGAAGCAAAAGCACCATTGCGAAGAACCGTTACCCAAACTGAAGTAGGCAATACTGCAGCATTTTTACTAAGTGAACTTGCTAGCGGTATTTCAGGTCAAACTATCTATGTTGATGCAGGCTACTGCATCAACGGAATGTGATTTAAAGAGAACCATGATTCAGCTAGAGGCAATGATATGACCTCCAAAAGGCAAGGAGAGGTACATCGCAAAACTGGCGAAACAGATGTTCTAGTTTCTTTAGGACTAGATGGAAGTGGCCAATGCCAAGTCGATACTGGAGTTGCATTTCTTGATCACATGCTTCACCAGATAGCTAGTCATGGACTTATAGATATCTCAATACAAGCAAAAGGCGATACTCATATTGATGATCATCACACCAATGAAGATGTTGGCATTGCATTTGGACAAGCACTTTCTAAAGCACTAGGTGATCGTTTAGGAATTCATCGTTTTGGACATTTTGCAGCCCCACTGGATGAAGCATTAGTACAAGTTGTTCTGGATTGTTCTGGTCGCCCTCATTTAAATTTTGAACTCCAAATACCAACTCAAAAAATTGGCACCTATGACACTGAATTAGTAAAAGAGTTTTTCGGCGCAGTTGTAAATAACAGTGGGCTCACTTTGCATATACGACAATTGAGCGGGGCCAACTCTCACCACATTGTCGAAGCCTGCTTTAAGGCATTTGCAAGAGCACTCAGGATGGCAACTGAAGTTGATCCACGTAGGTCTGCGAGTGTCCCTAGTAGTAAAGGTATCCTTGAACAAGCTGGATCCAATGGTTAAAAGTTCTGTTCCCAAAGCGAATGACGCGATATATGTGCTTTTGCGCGAATATTAAAGACCTAATTAATCCCAAACTGTGACCAAAACTGCCTTAAATCCTTCATCGAATAAGGTCCCAAGGCAATTTGATCGCCAAGACTGGGCTAGCGGTTATTGCAATGTTGAAAAGGAACTAAACGTTGTAAGTATTCGTCCCAAAAAAGGCAAAATTCCTCAAGAACTATGTGGCTTCTTCTATCGCAATGGGCCTGGGCGTGTAGAGCGTGACGGCAATCGAGTACACCATCCATTTGATGGTGATGGAATGATCACCTCCATTCGGTTTAAGAATGGAGAAGCAACCCTTAGCAATCGATTTGTTCGCACCAAAGGATGGGAGGAGGAAGAAAAGGCTGGGAAATTTCTATACAGAGGTGTCTTCGGTACACAAAGACCTGGTGGAACAATTGCAAATGCCTTTGATCTACGATTTAAAAATATTGCTAACACTCATGTAATCAAGCTTGGGGCACAACTACTTGCATTATGGGAAGCAGCTGGACCTCATGCCCTTGATCCAATCACTCTCGAAACCATTGGGCTCACAACTCTTAATGGGGTTTTAAAGCCTAACGAACCTTTTAGTGCCCATCCCAGGTTTGATCCAGGTCACCATGGAACTCCTCGAATGGTCACCTTCGGTGTTAAGGCAGGTCCAAAAAGCATTGTTCGGTTAATGGAATTTGAGACTGAAGGAGAAGAAGCTGGAAAACTAATTCACAATCGAGAAGACAGCTTCAATGGTTTTTCTTTTTTGCACGACTTTGCAATTACACCCAACTGGGCTGTGTTTTTGCAAAATGCGATTTCCTTCAATCCATTGCCATTTGTCTTGGGACAAAAGGGAGCAGCTCAATGCTTGAAGTCAAAAACTAATGGAAAGGGAAAATTTTTACTTATTCCTAGAGATTCAGGTGCCTTCGCAGGTGAACCACCTAGAAGTTTCGATGCACCAGATGGCTTTGTTTTTCACCACCTAAATGCATGGGAAAAAGACGAAAAAGTCATTGTAGAAAGCATACATTACCCAGATTTTCCTGAAGTAGGGCCTCAAGATGACTTCCTAAAAATGAACTTCGATCTAATCCCTGCAGGCATACTTTCGAAATGTGAAATCAATCTGGTTAATCAAAAAGTTCAAACAACAAGATATAGCGAACAATGTTGCGAGTTCGCTATGGTTAACCCTCATCAAGAAGGGCTTTCCGCAAGATATAGCTGGATGGCCGTCGCGGGAAAGCCTAAAGGCTATGCACCTCTTCAAGCAATTAAAAAACTTGATTTATCTAATCTTGAAGAGTTTATTTGGAGTGCCGCACCTCGTGGCTTTGTTAGTGAGCCCTTAATGGTCCCCAAATCAAATTCCAAGATCGAAGATGAAGGATGGGTTCTAGTTTTAGTTTGGAATGGGGCACGCTGTGGAACTGATCTAGTAATTCTTGATGCACATGATCTAAAAGAAGTGGCTGTAATTGAGTTACCTATTTCCATTCCACATGGATTACATGGAAGCTGGGTTTCTGAAGTTTGAAAGCAAATAAAAAGTTTGCATCTCCTCCAATTAAATAAAAACAAAGCATAAATTATTTTTTAAACTTCTTTCAAATTAGGTTCAAGCTCTAAATAGTTTTTCCAGTTCTGGACGCAATAATGCGAAGGCCTTTCCTCTGTGACTAAACATCTGCTTATTTTCTATTTCCATCTCTGCAAAAGTTAATCCAGTTCCATAAACTTCAAAAACAGGATCATACCCAAATCCATTAATCCCTCTAGGTTCTTCAATGATTAATCCTTCACATTTTCCTTCAACTTCCAGCAAAATCTCCTCTTCCGGTGATGCAACACATATAGCAGAACTAAAATGAGCAGATCGATCAGCAAAAGGTTCTAGATCTTTCAACAAACGACAAATCCGTTCTTCATCAGTATTTGCATACCGTGCCGAATAAACTCCTGGTGCGCCGTCAAGAGCATCTACACTTAAGCCTGAATCATCTGCCATAGCCCATTGTCCTGTGGCCTTGGCTACTGCAAGTGCCTTTAAACGCGCATTTTCAACAAAAGTCTTTCCGCTTTCCTCAATCTGCAAACCTTCAGGCTGAGAGAGAATCGTTACTGGTAAATCCATAAGAAGTTTCCGAAACTCTCTCACTTTTCCCAAATTGCCACTAGCAATTACTAAAGAAGGTTTACTCCTATTTTGCTGACTCATACTCTTTCCGTAAGCTCCTTTGCCCATAAAAGAGTCTTATCGACTTTGTCATAAGTAGGAGCCTCGCAATAAATCCTTAACAACGGCTCTGTACCTGAAAAACGAAACATCAACCAATGCATTACATCTACTCGAAGCTTCACTCCATCAGTAGTAATTACCTCTTGTACTGCTTGTCCTGCGACGCTCGAAGGAGGAGTTGATTCAAGGAATTCTTGTAATCGTTTTCTGGCATCAAAATCTTTCAAGCGCAAATCAATACGTTCATAGTGACTAACTCCAAACTTCGCTTGAAGTGCATCCACGCTTTCTCCAAGTAGGCGTTGCTTATGGGTCAAAGATTCCAGCAAAAGTAAACAAGCAAATAAAGCATCTCGTTCTGGCAAATGTTCACCAAAGCCAATACCTCCAGATTCTTCACCTCCCACGAGAACTGCCTTAGAGAACATTTCTGCGGCTATATACTTGAAGCCAACAGGCATTTCAAGAACTTCTAGCCCTAAATCTTCAGCAACCAAACTCATTAAGTCAGAACCACTAACAGTTTTAATCACACATCCAGGTAAGTTTTTAACCCTTGCAAGATGATCTATCAAAAGAGGCATCAACAACTGTGTACTGCAAAATCTACCTTTTTCATCTATTGCCGCGATTCGATCACCATCACCATCAAAAACTAATCCCAAAGCATTCTGCCCCTGCATATTTGATGTCTTAATTTCCTGAATTAACTGCTTTAAGTAAGGCTCTAATGGCTCAGGTGGATTACCACCAAACAAAGGATCTCGTGCAATATTTATTTCCTTAACCAACCCTTTTCGGCCTTCTTTAAGCAGTTCAGATATACAGCCTGCAGCAGAACCGTGCATCGGATCAACGATAACTCTTAAATCCATAGATTCCAAACCCCTAACCAGCGAAGGAATATCAATTTTTCTGCGTAGCCCTTCCAAATGTTCTTTCCTGGCATCAAACCTTTTCGTGACTGCCTCTATCGGCATAGTTACTCCACCAGCTGCAATCCTTTGTTCAACAGACTTAGTGAAATCCCCTTCCACTGACCCCCCCCAATAACCCTTGATTTTTAATCCCAACCATTCAGGAGGGTTATGACTAGCTGTTATAACCAAAGCACCCAACGCTTGATGTTCAACAACGGCCCAGCTACAAGCAGGAGTAGGGACTGAAGTGGCTGTCAAAAGAGGTTCTAAATCACAACCCCTAACAGCTGAGGCAATAGCTTCTGCAAGTTCAGGAGCAAGGAAACGACGGTCATAACCAATTACAACTGTGCGACTTTCCAAGTCTGCAGGCGAACGACTAGCCAACTCCCTCGCCGCTGCAGCTGCCACTACCAAAAGTCTCTCAAGAGTAATGTCAACCCCAAGAACACCTCGCCAACCATCAGTTCCAAATTGAATAGGGGAAGCACTAAGCCGCAGTGAATTCTGATCCATTGGGTTAGATGGCCTTGAATGAAAAAGCAAGCACCCTATCGTCAAGATATGGTGATCCACTATCAAGCCTCGCATGTGCTGACTGATCGGCTACTACACAGCTGGGTGCGTTGTAACCGAAAGGCTTGGCTTGACCGTTATGGCAATCCAGCAAGCAGGGTTTGGTCTGCACATAGAGCTCTTCAATTAGATCACCAGCAAAAGAGTTTTAATGAACTCATCCCTAATAAACCAGGTCAAGGCATAAGGGCATGCCAGGCAGGGGCAGAAGCTGTAGTGGGGGTACGACTAAAAGGGTTCGGTCCGTCAAATGAACTTTTAGAAGCTCATCCACCATTTCTTCAACGAGTATCAGGGACAAGCCGATGGGGGGAGTTTATGTACAGGCCGGTAATCGCTCGTCAAGGGAGAAAACTTACAAGAGATCACAAACTTGCTTTAAGTCTGATTGGCCTGCTGTTGGAACAATTGCAAAAATCACCAGTACCTAATGGGTTGGTGATTTCAAAAGCTCATACAGGCTTAGAGCACCAAACAATTTCTCTTGACAAAGCCAGTCTGCAAAAACAACTCAAAGATTCTCTGATCAAACTAAATGCCGATCTGATAAGAAGCGAGCCACCAGCTCTTACATCAGATCGTCGAAAATGTTCCCTCTGCTCTTGGCGCGGCCTTTGCAACATTGAAGCAAAAGCGACAGGGAATCTTAATGAAGTTAGTGGCATTGGATCCAAAAGAAAACAAATGCTGCACGAGGTTGGAATATCTACAGTCCATGACTTGGCAACAGCTAATCCGATAGCTCTAAGCAATAGCCTCCAAACTTTTGGGGAGCAACATGGACAAGTTGCTCCCCAACTAGTTTCACAAGCAAAAGTTCAAGATATTGGGATCCCAAAAAGACTGAATCTTGCTCCAGCAATACCAGAACTAAAAAAAGCCCCAGGAGTTCTGCTCTACGACATCGAATCCGATCCAGATATCCACGATGATTTCTTACATGGATTCATACGTCTCAATCGCAAAAGAAATGGGCAATGGGACTTAAACGGAGCTAAATACCAACCAATACTTGCGCTTCATGAACACGGTTCAGCGCTTTGCTGGAAAAGGCTTAAGCGAAAATTAACTATTTACAAAGATTGGCCTGTTTTGCATTATGGGGAGACTGAGGCAATAAGCCTGATTCGTCTGGCTACCAAACAAGGTGCAAATGAGAAAGAGCTAGCAGAACTTAGGAATCAACTAATAGATATCCATTCAAGATTGCGTCTTCATTGGCTTTTACCTCTAAATAACTATGGATTAAAGGTGGTAGCAAATTGGACAGGTTTTCATTGGAAACATAAAGGTGTTGATGGCGCAAGAGCATTACTTTGGTGGAGACAATGGAGGAGTGCTAAGCAAGAGGCTCGTAGAAAATCAAATCAACTGAAATGGCTTTTGCAATACAACCAAGATGATTGCTTTGCTACATGGGCAGTTGCAAAATGGCTATTCAACCAAGACTAAATTCCAAAGTCCTACTCCACATTTTCCGAAGAGGCATCAACAAACCCAATAGGAATTTTGACAATTAACCGACTCAAGTCATCAATTGCATAAAGCTCTTGGCATTCAAATGCTTGATTACGCAGTATCGCCAAGCCAAAGCTAGAGCAATTTTTTTTATTACTCATTACAGCAATAACTTCCCCCACTTTCTTCTTATCAATTGACTTAGGAGCAGAGCTTGTCAGCGCTTGACCGACTGAAAGATGGCTATCAGATTCCCAAAACCTTAGTTGTTTGCGCACTGGCCCTGCTCTAAGTAACTTGGCGACTGTCTCTTGCCCTAAATAACACCCTTTGTTGAAATTGACCAAATTAGATAACCCAAGCTCAAAAGGATTATTTCTTGCATCTAGCTCACCCTGACCAATAGGAAGTCCATGTTCCATCCGCCATCGAGCAAACTCTAAAGGAGTTGAAGGATTCAAATTTTGAACGATTCCTGATAATGAATCACCAGGCAAAATCCATTGAACATTGCTAAATCTATCTGGCTGTTTAGTTACCAATAGCTGGACTCTTCTAATCTCCGAGCCCAAATCCAATCGAACATTATCCGAAGGAAATATAACTTGATCAAAGCCTTTCATCACCTCATCAAAATCTCCTCCTAAAACCAACAATTCTGCACCTTCATCTATTAAGCGAGCCTCAAAAAGAGCTCTTACTCTCCCTGCTGTGTTCAACCAAAAACCTCTTAGGAAGGCAGGAGGAGACTCTTCCATGAAATCAACTGTTGTTTGTCCATTTAAAAAAGCTCTGGCACCAGACCCAACCAACCTCAAACGAGGCATTTTTTGATCCCAAAGCATTTGATGAAAATGACTCATCACAATATTGATTTTGCCTTTAAAGCAACATCCTTCAATTGAAAAAGGCTGATCAATTCCAAACCACAATCCTTCAATGCAATTTCACCACCTTCTTGCCGGTCAACAATAGTGACAATCCTTTTCACTAAAAATCCTGCCTCACGAAGTTGCGTGACTGCTTTTAAAGAAGAGCCTCCTGTTGTTACTACATCTTCCAGAACAGTAATCAAAGAGCCTTTTGGCGGTAGTGGGCCTTCCAACCAGGCTCCCGTTCCATGTCCTTTCGCCTCCTTGCGAACTATTAACGCATCAAGATGACGATTAATTTGAGCAGCCTTCATAGCCACAGCACTTACTAATGGATCAGCTCCTAGTGTGAGGCCTGCTACAGCCAAAGAATTTTCTTCAACATTATCTAAAAGCGCAATACTTAGTAATGAAAGGCCAAGACCACTGAGAGTAACTGGCTTGCAATTTACGTAATGTTTACTTTTGCGTCCAGAAGACAAAGAAAAATCCCCAAAACGGTATGCATCTCTCGCAAGCATGTTTAGAAGCTTGTCTTTACAAGCTTCCTGAGTTTCAGTAAGAGGAGTCATAGTAGCTATTGATTTTCCAATGAATTGTTTAGTTTGGTATTAATCGACCGTAACTGTTTTTTCTGCAAAGTCTTTCTTATCATCAAGCAGCTTTGATAGATCCAACAGAAGGGGGGTCTAGCAATCTGGTGAATGCACCGAACTCATAATTCGGCTAAGGCGAGTT
>CAJWIZ010000014.1 GCA_913041805.1 uncultured Prochlorococcus sp. | reverse complement strand
CTTTAGGAGGAAACTTTAAAGAATGTTCAGCAGATGAACTTACAAATTTATGGGAACTTGCAAAAAAAGAAAATAAGCAAGTAAAAAGTTTTATAGATATCAATCAACTATAATTATGTCCATCAAATATTATCTATCTCAAAATATTGTAAATATCAGTTCATTCTGTTCACAAATCATACATTTCTTTTGAATTCAAACATATTTTGAACTCTCTTGATTCTTAGCTAGAAACAGAATTATTATCTTGTTTATGAAAATTCCCCCAGCACCCTTCAAAGGCTGGATAGATGAGTATCACGAAGGTATCCGCTATGGAATGAAGGGGCAAATCATACTTGAAGAACAAAGCGCCTTCCAAAAAATTACCGTAATAGAAAGTAAGCGCTATGGGAAAGGACTTCTACTAGACGGCTGCTGGATGACTGCAGAACATCAAGAAAGGCACTATCACGAATGTCTAGTCCAGCCTGCACTTTGTAGTGCTGCACAAATCAAAAAAATCTTGATCATTGGTGGTGGGGATGGTGGAACGGCCAGGGAATGTCTACGTCATAAAGAAATAGAACATTTGGATTTAGTTGAAATAGATCAAAGAGTGGTGGAAGTTAGTCAACAACATTTACCAACAATTGGAGGTCTAGCATGGAAAGATCCTCGACTCCATCTCAAAATCGAAGATGGCATAGCTTGGGTAGCCAAATCTTCTGATGCCTCATATGACGTTGTAATAGTAGACAGTTCAGATCCAGTAGGGCCTGCGAAAGGATTGTTCAACAAAGACTTTTTCGAAAATTGCAAGCGGATACTTCGACCTGATGGAGTTTTTGCAACTCAAAGCGAATCTCCTGAAGCATTTCGACAAGTTCATATTGATACAGTCCGCATAATTCGAGAAGTCTTTGACTTTGCAGATCCTTTGTATGGATGGGTGCCTATGTATCCAAGTGGCTGGTGGAGCTGGACATTCGCATCTATAGATCAACCACGTTACAAAATCCCAATTTTGAAAAGAGTTGAAAATATAAAAAACGAATGCGAAATCTGGAGTAGTCGCTGGCAAATAGGTGCTTTTGAAACCATCCCAGCATTCATTGAACGGGAATTAAGCAAATGAGTTTTTCTTCCAGGGTAAACAATATCTCTTTCAACAATGAAGGAGCTATTTTCATGGGAGCAAAACGCTCACCTGAAGGATGCAAAGTAGGAATATTTGGTGTTCCATACGACGGAACAACCTCATTCAGGCCAGGTAGTCGATTTGGCCCCTCAGCTATTAGAGAATTTAGCAATGGCCTTGAAACTTTTTGCCCACAATTAAATTTTGATCTTGAGGAAATTGAATTTGCTGACTTTGGATCTCTAGAAATTCCGTATGGAGCCCCAGAACCAGTCATCAATGCAGTCAACCAAGCCACTAAAAAATTACAAGTATTAGGCCTAAAACCTTTAATCCTTGGTGGAGAACACTCAATCACTTCAGGAGCAGTAGCGGCTATAGCTAATGCACAGCCAGATTTAATTCTTGTTCAACTTGATGCTCATGCTGATCTACGCCAAGAATGGTTAGGCAGCAACCATAATCATGCATGCACCATGCGACGTTGTTTAGAAGTACTTCCCAGCAAACAAATTTTTCAATTAGCAATTAGAAGTGGAACTTTTAATGAATTCAAAGAGCTTAGAGCCCACAAAAGACTCATTTCACATAAACAGGGTCATCCAGCCACTGCTTTAGAAAAAGCAATGAAACCTCACTTAGGCAAGCCGATATATCTCACAGTTGATGTTGATTGGTTTGATCCTAGTGTTATGCCAGGAACTGGAACTCCAGAACCTGGTGGGTTCCTATGGGACGACTTTGCATCAGTAATTGATGTACTCAAACACCATCAACTTATGGCTGCAGACATAGTGGAATTATCACCCCAATTAGATTCTTCTGGAATTAGTACCATTTTGGCTGCCAAGATAACCAGAAGTCTGTTAATGCTCCTAAACGCCTCTGATTAGAACAATTCAATGATTGGGACTCCTTTAATTCTCAATAGAAACCAAGGCGCGACCAAATTCAAGCTGCCTATCTATAGACACATCTGGAGCCTTGTCTTCGAGTTTTGGCAAAGAGGGTGTCTTCTTAGTCCAATGATGACAAACAGCAAAAGTTGCAATATCTGGATGAACTTTTATTTTCCTAAGTCGACACAATCCACCAGAGGTACCTGGGCAGGAAAGACAGTGTTGGCAAGTTCTGCAACATTCTTTCGTGGACATTCATGATCCCCGAAGTAACCCACCTTAGTTACGGTTTCCAAATTGAGCCATTGAAAACGAAAATCTCCTTCTTTCCTTCCGCTTCTAAAAATCACAAGCAATCCTCAACATTCACCGCATAAACCAATGGAGTTAAAACGTACACCTCTCTTTGACCTTTGTCTAAATGCAAAATGTCGCTTTGGACCTTTTGCAGGATGGGAAATGCCAATTCAATATTCAGGGCTTGTGAATGAACATCAAGCAGTAAGAACCAAAGCTGGCTTGTTTGATATCTCCCATATGGGCATTGTGGAAATACAAGGGCAAAACTCAAAAGATGCACTGCAAGCTCTCGTACCATCGGACTTGCACAGAATTGGACCTGGAGAAGCTTGTTACACCGTTTTGCTTAATGAAAATGGAGGAATCATTGATGATCTAATTATTTATGACCTGGGCATCAATGACAACAATAAACAAATTCTTCTCCTTGTTATCAATGCAGCTGAATATTCAAATGACATTGCTTGGCTTAGAAAAAATTTAGAGCACAAAAATATTGAAATTTTCAACGCAAAGAAAGATGGAATATTATTGGCTGTCCAAGGGCCTAAGGCCCAGGGTTTCCTGGAACAATATTGCGAACAATCCCTAAATAGCCTCCCTCCCTTTGGCCACCAAACAATTCAAATAAGTGGAAAAAATCAAACTGAATCAACTGCCATTTTCATGGCTCGTACAGGATATACAGGCGAAGACGGATTTGAACTGCTACTACCCACCCGTGCTGGACGTGAGCTTTGGCAAGGACTAGTTAAGCAAGGAGTAACTCCTTGTGGCTTAGGTGCACGTGACACACTTCGATTAGAAGCAGGAATGCACCTTTATGGAAATGATATGGACTCAACAACAACACCCTTTGAAGCTGGCCTTGGCTGGCTTGTGCACCTCGAAATAACCACAAACTTCATAGGAAGAAATATCCTTGAAAAACAAGCCAAACAAGGAATCAAGAAAAGACTAGTCAGTCTCAAGCTTGAAGGTCGAGCAATCGCTCGTAAGGGCTACAAAGTATTTCATCAAAACTTGCCTATAGGAGAAATTACGAGTGGAACTTGGTCTCCAACTTTGGGATATGCAATAGCTCTGGCGTATGTGCCTCTAGAACATTCCAAAATAGGTAACAAGTTGACAATAGAGATCCGAGGGAAACACTATTCGGCCCAAGTGGTAAAAAAACCTTTTTATCGAAGGTGTCAACAAACCTAGTAACTGTCTTGAAAAATTCAAAATTACCCTCTGCTATGGGAAACTCATTTGTCTGAAGAATTCTTCCTCATGCGCAGCAACAATTGTGGTGAACTGCGCACCCAGCACATCAACTCAAATGTTCAACTATGCGGCTGGGTTGACCGGTGTCGTGATCATGGTGGTGTGATCTTTATTGATTTAAGAGATAGAAGTGGCACAGTCCAAATAACCGTTGATCCAGATCAAGGAAAAGAATTATTTTCTGCCGCTGAAAGTCTCAGAAATGAAACAGTACTCCAAATCTCAGGCAAAGTTAGGTCACGACCAGAAGAATCAATCAACAACAAGCTGAAGACCGGTGAAATTGAAGTCTTAGCAAACAAGCTTCAAATCCTTAATCAGGTGAAAAGCAATTTGCCATTCACAGTATCAATCCATGATGAAGAGCCTGTAAAAGAAGAGCTAAGGCTCCGCTATCGATACTTGGATCTTCGTCGTGGAAGAATGAATGAAAACCTACGTCTTAGACATAAAACCATAAAAACTGCTCGCAATTTTCTAGAAGAAGAAGGATTCATCGAAGTAGAAACTCCCGTTCTTACTCGCTCTACACCTGAAGGAGCTCGTGATTATCTTGTCCCTTCAAGAGTATGTGGAGGTGAATATTTTGCACTGCCACAATCTCCACAATTATTCAAGCAATTATTGATGGTAGGAGGGCTCGAGAAGTATTACCAAATAGCACGTTGTTTTAGAGATGAAGACCTTCGTTCAGATAGGCAACCAGAGTTTACGCAGTTGGATATAGAAATGAGTTTCATGAGTCAAGAAGAAATTCTTGAGCTAAATGAAAAATTAATAGCAAAAATCTGGAAAAAAGTAAAAAATATTGATCTCAAAATACCTTTTCCGAGAATTACATGGGATGAGGCTATGGCACGGTATGGAACAGATCGTCCTGATACTCGTTTTGGGATGGAACTAATTGAAGTTAGTGAACAATTTAAAGATAGTGGTTTCAAAGTTTTCTCCGGAGCAATTGCTACTGGTGGCTCAGTAAAATGTATTACAGTAAAAAATGGAAATAACACAATTAGTAATGTGCGAATTAAACCAGGAGGAGATATTTTTAGTGAAGCTCAAAAGGCTGGAGCAGGAGGACTAGCCTTTATCCGAGTTCGTGAAAATGGTGAGATTGACACTATAGGAGCAATAAAAGATAATCTTAGTTCTGATCAGAAAGAAGTTTTAATTAAGCAAACAAAAGCAGAAGCTGGCGACCTAATTCTTTTTGGTGCAGGTAAAACTGAGATAGTCAATAAATGCCTTGATCGAATTAGACAATACCTTGCTAACCAATTAGGCCTAATAGAAAATAACCCTAAAAATGAATCTTGGAATTTTCTTTGGGTTGTTGATTTTCCTATGTTTGAATTCAATGATGATGAAAAACGTCTGGAAGCCTTACATCATCCCTTCTGTTCTCCCAATATGAAAGATATAGGAAAGAAAATCAATTGGAAAGAAAAGCTACCTAAGGCACGTGCTCAAGCATTTGATCTGGTTCTAAATGGCCTAGAGATTGGTGGAGGATCATTACGTATTCATAACCCAGAACTACAAGTAGAAGTCCTTAAAACCATTGGCCTGAGCTCACAAAATACGAAGGAACAATTTGGGTTCTTAATTGATGCACTACAAATGGGTGCACCACCTCACGGAGGTTTAGCGTTTGGAATAGACAGAATTGTCATGTTGCTTGCAGGGGAAGAGTCAATAAGAGACACAATTGCTTTTCCAAAAACGCAGCAAGCTCGATGTTTGATGACACAAGCGCCAGCCTCTGTATCCAATGATCAATTAAAAGAGCTTCACATCACAAGCACTTGGATTGATCCAGAAAATATCCAAAATGATGTTCCTGACTAGGAATGGCTATATAAGATATTTACGGGATCCACTCAATCAAATTCTAGAAATTGACTAGTCACAAAGAAACATTTGCAATTTCTTCGCCTCATAGATGTACGAGCTACCTTAAAGAATCACCTGGAAGGAAATGACAAAATTTGTCTTCGTCACCGGTGGAGTTGTGTCAAGCATCGGCAAAGGAATAGTTGCTGCAAGTCTTGGACGTCTCCTGAAGTCTCGTGGCTACAACGTATCCATCCTTAAACTAGACCCTTACTTAAATGTTGATCCAGGGACTATGAGTCCTTTTCAACATGGTGAAGTGTTTGTTACTGAAGACGGAGCAGAAACAGACTTAGATCTTGGGCATTACGAAAGATTCACTGATACAGCAATGTCAAGATTGAATAGTGTTACAACTGGATCGATTTATCAATCCGTTATCAATAAAGAAAGGCGTGGTGATTACGACGGTGGAACAGTACAAGTCATACCACACATCACTAGAGAAATTCGTGAGCGAATTCATCGAGTGGCAGCCAATAGTGCTGCAGATGTTGTAATTACTGAAATTGGAGGGACTGTTGGTGATATTGAATCCCTTCCTTTTTTAGAAGCAATTCGTGAATTTAGAGGTGATGTAGGACGGAATGATATTGCTTATATTCATGTGACACTACTGCCATTTATTGGCACATCAGGTGAATTAAAAACAAAACCCACACAGCATTCAGTCAAAGAACTTCGTTCAATCGGTATTCAGCCAGATTTATTAGTTTGCAGAAGTGATAGGTCAATTAACGCAGATCTAAGAAAAAAAATCAGTGGTTTTTGTGGGGTGCATCAACAGGCAGTAATTCCTTCGCTAGATGCAGATAGTATTTATTCAGTGCCTCTAGCCCTGAAGGAAGAAGGTCTATGCAAAGAAATTCTGACGGTTTTAGATCTAAAAGATCATGAATGCGACTTAAAAAACTGGGCCGAACTTGTACACAAACTACGACATCCAGGACCATCGGTAAAAGTAGCTCTTGTTGGTAAATATGTTCAATTAAATGACGCCTACCTATCTGTAGTGGAAGCACTACGTCATGCCTGTATAGCACAGGATGCGTCTCTAGATCTTCATTGGGTCTGTGCCGAACAAATAGAAGCACAAGGGCCACAAGATCTTCTTAAAAGTATGGATGCAGTAGTCGTACCTGGAGGATTTGGCAATCGTGGAGTAGATGGAAAAATTGCGGCTATTAGATGGGCAAGAGAACAACGCATTCCATTTCTAGGGCTTTGTTTGGGTATGCAATGTGCAGTAATTGAATGGGCACGAAACCAAGCTGGTTTAACAGGAGCTACAAGCTCTGAACTTAATCCAGATACTGATCACCCAGTTATTCACTTACTTCCAGAGCAACAGGATGTAGTTGATCTAGGCGGCACTATGCGACTTGGAGTATATCCTTGCAGGCTCATTCCTGAAACATTAGGCCAAAAGTTATATGAAGAGCAAGTTGTTTATGAACGTCATCGACATCGATATGAATTCAATAACTCATATCGAAATTTATTTATTGAATCTGGCTATTCCATTAGTGGTACTTCTCCAGATGGTCGTCTCGTAGAGCTGATTGAACTCCGTGAACATCCCTTTTTTACAGCATGCCAGTACCACCCTGAATTCCTATCCAGACCCGGCAAGCCTCATCCACTATTTAGAGGTTTGATTCAAGCAGCACAATCACGACTACCTGCTTCTCCCAACGAAGCACTACAGCAAACAAAATCCACTAAAAAACAAGAAATTCCGAATCAGCCTTAATGGCAGCAACACTTCCTGTAGTTGAACAATTTCACTCCTTACAAGGAGAAGGAGCCCATGCTGGGAGAAGCGCCTTCTTTATCAGACTGGCTAGTTGCAAAGTCAGATGTTCATGGTGTGATACTAAAGATTCCTGGTCTGAAGATAACTTCCCAAAGGAAACTGTGTTAAATCTATCGAGATCTGTAGCTAATGCAAGATTAAACGGCGCTGAATTTGTTGTGATTACTGGAGGGGAGCCATTGCATCACAACTTGAATCCCCTTTGCAATAAAATTCGAGAAATAACCACTACAAAAGAAAATAAATCTATTCCAATACATCTTGAAACTAGTGGGGTTGATCAAATTAGCGGCAATCCTAATTGGATCACACTCTCACCCAAAAAGCATGCACCTCCTTGTATACAACTGATCAAAGCATGCCAAGAATTAAAAGTAGTTATACATGAAAAAGATGATCTAGCTTTTGCTGAAAAAATAGCTAATAAAACAAGAAAATTTAAAAGTCCATTGTTCTTTCTCCAACCAGGATGGAACAACGAAACAGGAAGGAAACTTGCTTATGAATATGTAAAAAGCAATCCAAAGTGGAGACTCAGCATGCAAACACATAAATGGCTCAAAGTCCTTTAAAATAATATGACTAAGCAATCAAATACAACTGTTGCTCTTTTTTCAGGAGGTCTAGATTCAGCCACTGCCACTGCAATGGCAAAAGAGGCTGGTGAAGAAGTTATAGGACTATCTTTTGACTACGGACAAAGACATCGACGCGAATTAAAAGCAGCAATTGAACTAGCAAAACATTTAGAACTGACTGAACATCAAATTATCAACATCAACTTAAGTAGTTGGGGAGGATCTTCGTTGACAGACCTAAACCAAAAGTTACCAATAGAAGGCGTCATTAAGGACTTAATACCAAGTACTTATGTCCCTGGAAGAAATACTGTCTTTATTGCTATAGGGCTCAGTCTTGCCGAAGCACGTGGAGCGAACAAACTCGTATTAGGTATTAACGCTATGGACTACTCAGGTTATCCCGATTGTAGGCCTGATTATTTAAAGGCTTATCAAAATCTGGCCAACCTCGCTAGCAAAGCTGGTAGAGATGGAAATGGAATACATTTATGGGCTCCTCTTATTCATTGGAAAAAAACACAAATCGTAGAAGAAGCACTCCGATTAGGCATACCAATAGAAAAAACATGGAGCTGTTATAGCAATAAAGACATTCCTTGTGGCGTTTGTGATAGTTGTCGCATTCGTAATGAGGCATTACAAAAACTAGGTCGATTAGACCTCTGCAGTACAAAACAATTGTGATCACACCTACTAGGCAGCTATTTAAATGGCAGGAACCAGAAGTCATAGCCCAGGCATTAATTGACACATGGGGGGAAGCTGGCTTCATTTGGTTGGACGGAGACGGAAGCGCACAAGGAAAATGGATAACATTGGCCGTAGATCCAATTGAACAAATTTGCTGTCGTGGACTACCTGAAAACAAAAAGGCATCTAACCCTTTCGAATCTCTAAAAAATTTAAAGCAAGGTCACTGGACTGGTTGGCTTAGCTATGAAGCAGCAGCCTGGCTAGAACCATGCAACCCATGGAAAGAAGATAGTATGGCAACTCTATGGATAGGGTCTCATGATCCTGTCTTGAAATTCGATCTTACAAAACAACAACTATGGTTAGAGGGATGTCATCCAAATCGTTTTGAAAAATTTGCAAGCTGGTTAAAAAACAATCCAAAGCTAAGTTCAAAATATAATAAAGAATACAAAGCTCTAAAAAAGAACTCCAAGGGTATTCCACTAGATGCATGGCAATGGCACACAAACAAAGTTATATTCAAGAAGAATGTCGATCAAATCAAAGACCTAATTGCCAAAGGAGATATCTTTCAAGCAAACCTCACAGCCTGCTGCAGTACATCCTTAGACAAAGAAAATCTAGCAATTGATCTATATCACAAACTTCGAATCTACTCTCCAGCTCCCTTTTCAGGAATTATCATAGGTGCGGGGCAAGCTAATAACGAAGCGATAATCTCTGCATCGCCCGAACGGTTCCTTAAAGTTCTACCTACTGGGGAAGTCGAATCAAGGCCTATAAAAGGTACAAGACCGCGTCATTCAGACTCACTGCAGGATGCTGCTATGGCAGTTGATCTTGTATGTAGCCCAAAAGACAGAGCAGAAAATGTGATGATTGTCGACTTACTACGTAATGATCTAGGAAGAGTATGTAAACCAGGTTCCATTAACGTTCCTCAATTAGTAGGCATAGAAAGTTTTCAACATGTTCATCATCTAACATCAGTAGTCAAAGGATCTTTAAAAGAAGGTAGTACATGGTTAGATCTACTCAAAGCCTCATGGCCAGGAGGTTCAATAAGTGGTGCACCGAAATTACGAGCTTGTCAGCGTCTTTATGAGCTAGAACCAATGGCAAGAGGCCCTTATTGTGGATCTTTCATCAATTTAACCTGGAACGGTACATTTGATAGCAACATTCTCATTCGTTCTATATTGCTCCAAGGGAAAACACTAAGAGCAAATGCGGGATGTGGCATCGTAGCCGATTCGGATGCAAATAGCGAAGCTCAGGAACTTAGCTGGAAGCTAATGCCACTATTAAAGGCATTGCAATGAAAAACAAATTAAAAGAAAACATCTGCTGGATGAATGGGCATTGGGGAACAACTAATGAAATATCAATTCCAATTAGTGATCGCGGCCTAAATCTTGGAGACGGAATTTTCGAAACCATTTTAATTTACAAAAACCAGCCTCAACTACTGACAAAGCATCTAAATCGTTGGCAGAAAAGTGCATCTATCTTGCATATGGCATCTCCTCCTTCAAAAAAGTGGTTAAAGCCTCTAATCGATGAAGCAATTGAACGCAGCAGACTCCATAAAGGTCTTGGTGCATTAAGACTAAATTGGAGTAGAGGTGACAATTTTTTACGAGGGATTCAAATCCAAACAGGTCATAGTCAAACAACAGATCATCGTTTTTGGCTAGAGATTAATCAAATAGAGCCTTCCTTCTCTAAGGTATCGACACTAATTAGTCGTCATGAAAAACGTAATGCCTGCAGTTTACTAAGTCAATGCAAAACATTTGCATACGGACAATCAATACAAGCAAAGCATGAAGCCATTCAATCCGGATACGATGAAGCATTATTGTTGAGTACAAATGGTAAATTATGTTGTAGCTCAACAGCAAACCTATTAGTTAAGCGTAAGGATCAATTACTAACTCCACCTTTAGAAAGTGGCTGCTTGCCAGGGATCATGAGACAGCAAGGATTAGATGCTGGACTAATCAAGGAAGCAAATATCTCTAGAGATCCATATCCAGAAGATGAATGGTTTTTAATCAATAGTCTTAGTTGTAAATCAATCAAACAAGTAAATGATCAATCTCTTCAGATATGTTCTGATGCAAAGGAGCTATGGTTGTCACTTTTACATAGAAAGCCCCAAAATTAAATCCATCAAAACATTATTGGCATAGTTACATTGGCGGGTTCCGGAGC
>CAJWIZ010000013.1 GCA_913041805.1 uncultured Prochlorococcus sp. | reverse complement strand
TGTGCCAAGCTCGAATCACAAGTAAACCTGCAAATTCTCCTTGAGAGCCTGCATTGGGCTGAAGAGAAACTCCAGCAAAACCTGTTAAATAAGCCAACCAAGTTTCCAGATCTAAAACTAATTTTTGATAACCTTCTACCTGATTTGAAGGAGCAAAAGGATGAATAGACGAGAATTTCCTCCAACTAATTGGAACTAGTTCGGCTGCAGCATTTAGTTTCATTGTGCAGCTGCCTAAGGGAATCATTCCATCAATTAAAGAAAAATCACGATGAGCTAATTTATATATATAACGAACCAGTTCTGTTTCACTTTGATATCGATTGAAGACAGACTGTTGCAGCCAAGGAGACTTTCTTAAAGGAATCTCAGGCAACAACTTATCTAAGCTTAGATCAACTTTATTTATATTTTGTATAGATCCTCCAATAGCATCAGCCAAAATCTGGCAAAGCTTTCTGAACTCATCTTCAGTAGTTAATTCATCAAAAGTAATTCCAAAACCTTTTGCATTATTTGGCTCAGAACCTATAGGAAGTACACGAAGGTTTAAACCTTTTAAAGAAGCTAAATTATGAACTTGGGAAGCATTGCCGCAATAAACTTCAACGGTATCAAAACGAACTATAGATGCTAGAGGATACTGAAGTTGTTCCAAAAGTCTTTCTAACTTGACCCTAAAAGAAAGAACTCTTAGAGCTATCTCTCTTAAACCATTAGGTCCATGATGTACAGCATAAAAAGATGCAATAACAGCCAACAAAACCTGTGCAGTACAGATATTACTCGTTGCCTTATCTCTTCTAATATGTTGCTCCCTTGTTTGCAAAGCCAAACGCAATGCAGGATTTCCATCTGAATCAACCGACTGTCCTACTAATCGACCTGGAATCTGACGCTTAAACGTTTCTCTAGTTGCAAAAAAAGCTGCGTGGGGACCCCCAAAACCCATTGGAATCCCAAATCGTTGAACACTGCCAATTGCAATATCAACATCTAGTTCACCTACTGGGGCAATTAAAACCTGAGCCAAAGGATCAATAGCTGCTGCAACTAAGGCACCAAAATTATGTGCCTTAGAAATACACTCTGAAGGATTCCAGATCTTTCCACTTTTGCCAGGTAGCTGCAAAAGAACACCAAAGACATCGTCAGCAAATGCAAATAGTTCAGGGTCCATTACCTCAACAAGAATGCCCAGAGGTTCGGCTCGTGTATTAAGCACCGCAAGAGTCTGTGGAAAAACTTCCGCATCAACAAGGAATCGCTTGGCATTAATGTTTTTATTGACTGCAAAGGCAAGACTCATTGCCTCAGCAGCAGCAGTTGCCTCATCGAGCAATGAAGCATTAGCAATGGGCAAGCCAGTCAACTCACTAATTAGAGTTTGAAAATTAAATAAAGCCTCAAGTCTTCCCTGAGCAATCTCTGCTTGATAAGGCGTATATGCCGTATACCAGCCTGGATGTTCCAGCACATGACGCTGAATAACTGCTGGCGTAGCTGTGCCGTAATAGCCCAGTCCGATCAATGAACGTTGTGCGTTGTTCTTGTCCGCAATCAGGTGTATTTCTTCTAATGCCTCTACCTCACTACAACCTTTTGCAAACAACTCCTTTGAAGAAGGCTCTTCAAGAATATCCGCAGGCACAACATTAGAAAGAAATTCATCTAGATCAGAATGACCTAAAGCTGCTAAGCACTGAGCTTGGTCCGTTGGATTAAGACCAATATGTCTTGCAAGAAACCTAGAAAACTCAATAGTTGAAGCTTCCAAAGGCTTATCACGGAGCACGTCAAGAAATCACAAAGTCGATTGCAAGATTAGAAAGTCTTAGGGACAGTTGCCTGAAAAAATAAACTTTCTATTGACTTAAGTAGCTGAAAGTTTGTTCGAATAAACTACTGAATCCATTAGGTCTTGCATTTGTGCAAGATCAGAAGGCTTTACAAGCAAAAGCCACCCTTCACCGTGAGGATCATTCTGTAATTCATCGGGACTTGAAAGCACCGACTCATTCCGTTGGACAACTTCTCCGCTAATTGGGGCGTACATATCCTCAACAGCTTTTACAGATTCCACTGAACCAAAAGTGGTTCCCATAGTTAAAGAAGCTCCCACATCAGGGAGGTCAACAAAAACAATGTCCCCTAGCTGATCCACAGCAAAAGCACTAATACCAACTCGCACCAATTCGCCATCCAACGCAGCATATTCATGGTTGTCTGCGAATCGAAAATGATCTGGGAAAGTAAAGGCCATCATCTTGGGCCAAGAATGCTTAACCAGTCTGAGGCAAATCGAGGAATCCTGCTTTAACTAAATCACATAATGCCCTTATTAATCCAATCTGGATATGTGAATGATGTGTCCCACCTTGAACAAAAAGATTATATGGAGGCTTTAAAGGAGCGTCTGCAGAAAACTCACTAGTACTACCATCCACAAAAGTACCTCCAGCCATAACCAAATCATTCTCATAACCTGGCATTGAGGCTGGTAATGGATCCAAATAAGCACCCACAGGTGAACTTCTCTGAAAGGCCTTGCAAACCACTTGTAAAGCAAGTGGATCGCCTAATTGCACAGCTTGTATTACATCATGACGTTCCTCATTAGTTGATGGTTGAACCATAAAACCAAGCTCTTCAAAAACACCTGCAACGAGATCTGCACCAATCAAAGCTTCAGCAACCATTTGTGGAGCCAAAAATAAGCCTTGCAAAATAACTCTATTTAGATCAAATCCTGTGCCTGCATTAATGCCAATACCCGGTGCAGTAAGTCGGCAACATGCTTGTTCAACTAAATCACTACGTCCAGCCAAATAACCTCCTGTAGGAACAATTGTGCCCCCTAAATTTTTAATTAAAGAACCTGCTATTAAGTCTGCACCAACTTCACAAGGCTCCCTCTCCTCAACAAACTCTCCATAACAATTGTCCACAAAGCAAACACATTCTGGTTGGGAGTGATGTACACGCGCACAAATTTCTTCCAAGCAATCAATTGACAAAGAAGGTCTCCAAGAATATCCACAACTTCTTTGAATAAAAATCATTTTTCTAGGAATTTCTAAGAACTTTTCCAAAGAAATAAAATTAATTCTTCCATCAATATCAAGAGACAGTTCTTCATATAAAACACCAAAATCCATTAACGAGCCTTGGTCAGACCCTCTCAATCCGATTACTTCCTCTAGGGTTTCATAAGGTCTCCCTGTAACAGATAAAAGCTGGTCACCAGGACGTAATACGCCAAACAACGCTGCTGCTATGGCATGTGTACCACTAACCAATTGAAGTCTCACAGCAGCTCTCTGTGCTCCCAAAACCCTTGCAAATACACGATCTATTAATTCCCTTCCATAGTCATCATGACCAGATCCGGTCATAGAAGCAAAGTGTTGAGTGCCTAGCGACTCTTGAGAAAAAGCTTCTAAAACCCTTTGAAGGCAAGGCATAACAGCTTCTGTTCGCTTTTCACGCAATAATCTCTGGCGATGAGCAACGCCCAACACCTTTTCCTTGGCCCAGGCTTTGAGAAGTTCTTCATTTATTTCATCTGAAGGGGTCACAAACACAGGCAATTGTGGATGAGGTTTACAGTTCCTTTAGATTCTTAGGCTTACTTTTCAATTCGCCCACTATTTCATCCGCTTCTGATGACATCTTTAAGAAGTGGAAATCGTTCAAAAGGAGTTCATTTTGGTATCGACTACCCCACCAACTGCTTCTACCTCACGAGAGCTACGTCTTAGAGCAGGAATAATTGCGCGAAGAGAACCTCTTCCACCAAGTCAAAGACCATTCCGGTGGGGGACAACCAGCTTTATGCTCTTTATGCATATTGCAGCCACATTTGCTCTCCTGCCACGATTTTGGAGTTGGCAAGGAATCGCAATCTTTTGCATCCTCTATTGGATAACAGTCCTAGGAGTGACGCTTGGACTCCATAGACTTGTTGCTCACCGCAGTTTTGTAGCTCCTCGTTGGGTGGAAAGAATACTAATAATAATGGGAAGTCTTGCGTGTCAAAGTGGGCCAATTGAATGGGTTGCGCTACATCGACATCACCATCAATTTTCTGACCAACCAAATGATCATCACGATGCTGGGAGAGGATTTTGGTGGAGCCATAGTGAGTGGATGTTGCATGAAATTCCTGCATTAAGACATAGTCACAAAATGGCTGGAGATCTTTTGTCGGATCCATTTTGCAAATGGTTAGATCATTGGTTTCTTCTTTTACAAATACCGATTTTTCTTTTTCTTTACTGGTATGGAGAGACAACTCAAATAAATGGTGGTGGCGTAGGACTGGTTCTTTGGGGAATTCCACTACGTCTAGTCGCTGTTTATCACGTGACATGGTTGGTGAATTCAGCCACGCATACTTTTGGCTATCGCAATTTCGATTGTCCGGACCTATCTCGCAATTGCTGGTGGGTAGCTCTATTAACTTTTGGTGAAGGATGGCATAACAATCACCATGCTTATCCACAAAGTGCACGCCATGGACTTAGATGGTTTGAATTCGACATCACCTGGCAACATATAAAGCTCCTGAAACGCTTTGGCCTAGCTACAAAAATTCGTCAAGCGAAATTTTCCGAATGAACTTCTTAATTATTCTTTATTTCTAGTGCTTTCAAGCGTAAAGCCTCAAGAAAACCTTGTGCACCAGAATGCAATTCTCCACCAAGCGCTAAATAAGTTGAATGTAAGTCCAATAGTTCTCCGTCTAATTGTTCAGCGCTGTAATCTCTGAGGCCTGACATAACTTCTGCAAATCTTTCTCTACGCTGAGCTTTCGGAATTGGATATGCATCCATGACCTCATCACGGCACTGTCGCCAAGATCTTCCATTACACAAATATTCTGATAGCGCAGCACTTAACCAAGGAGCCTCATGATCTTCAATAAACCAATCAAAACATTTCGGTAAAGGTGCTACGCCAAGAAAAATCTCAAATAATGAACCAGCACCTAACGGTTTGGAGTCATCATCAGTTAAAGGAATAGCAGAATCCAAAAGCACCTTCAACAGTTCAGGATGATCCTCAGCAAGACGTTTACGAATAGAATCAAGCCCTTTATAGAGGACAGCATTTGCCTCTGCTAAAGCAAGAAATACCTCTGGACCAGGAGCAGCTAATTTCCCATTTCTCAAATTAGAGATTTGTGAATTATGAACACGTCCAAGATTCAAGCATTCAGCTAAAGCAGGCAAAACCTTATGCGACCATCCATTTCTCTCATGCCAAACATGAATAAGGTGTGCCATTGCGCGTCGACCATCTGAAAGGCGATCGCGGTAACTCAACTCCTTGCAATCAGATTCAAGATCACTTATTGCCAATTGATCTGGATCCTTATCAGCTAAGGTGCTCCAATATTTAGCGTATCACTAATGGCTTCAAGCGTGATCGCCTCACCTGCACCTCTTAGTAGGCCAATAACCTCTAAGAAAGCAATGGAATTTGCCGCCAAGCTTCACAAACCTATTCACAACAGATCCAAGTATCCGAAAAAAGAACAAAAACGTTGGGGAACCATTGGATTTATGGTCACCATACATTTATTAACCATAATTGCTTTCCGCCCTCAATTCTTTAGCTGGCTAGCTCTTCTCTCAGCCGTAATTCTTTACTGGGTAACAGCATGTCTTGGAGTAACTCTTGGATATCACCGCCTTCTTTCCCACCGAGCTTTTGCAGTACCAAAATGGTTAGAAAGATTCTTTGCAACTTGTGGCGCTTTAAGTTGTCAACATGGCCCCATTGACTGGGTAGGCCTCCACAGGCATCATCACACTTTTTCAGATACCAACCCAGATCATCACAACAGTAAAAAAGGTTTCTGGTGGAGTCACATGGGATGGATGTTTGAACCTATCCCTGCAATGAATGCAGTTCCTCGTTTAAGCGGAGATCTACAGAAAGATCCCTACTATCGCTGGCTCAACAAAAATTTCTTAATCCTACAAATCCCATTAGGAGGATTGCTTTACTGGATAGGAACAATTAATGGAACAAATGGTTGGAGCATGATTTTATGGGGAATATTTGTGCGATTAGTCTTTGTTTATCACGTAACTTGGTTAGTCAATTCAGCTACACATTGCTGGGGAACTATCGCTTATGAAAGTGGAGATAATTCTAGAAATAATGCTTGGGTAGCAGCATTAACATTTGGAGAAGGGTGGCATAACAACCATCATGCCTTTCCCAATTCCGCCCTACAAGGCCTGCAAAAAGGTCAAATTGACCTAACTTGGCAACATATTCGGCTATTACGTGCACTAGGGTTAGCCAGCAAAATCAGACTGCCTGCTGCGTATTAAGGTTAATAAGTCTGTTCCCACTCAATCTCACACCAATTATCTGCTATGGCTAAGCGCGTACAAGTTGTGCTCAACGAGGACGTAATTAGCCTCGGCCAAGATGGAGACCTTGTTGAAGTAGCTCCTGGTTATGCCAGGAATTTTCTTCTCCCTTATGGCAAAGCATTGCCAGTTACTCCAGCAGTAATGAAACAAGTGGAACATCGTAAAGCCAAAAAAGCTGAACATGAAGCAGCTATCAGGCAAGAAGCGCTCGATTTCCAAACTGCTCTGATCACAATTGGCCGCTTTACTGTGAAAAAACAAGTTGGTGAAGACGGAGTTTTATTCGGCACTGTCACTAATGGAGATATTGCAGAAGTAATTCAAGAAACTACTAAAAAAGAAATTGATCGCAGGAACATTACCGTGCCTGAAATACATAGCATCGGCAAATATAAAGTTCAGGTCAAACTTCACTCTGAAGTAACTGCGGAAATCAATCTCGAGGTTGTTAGTTACTAATTCGTTGCAGAGTTGACCCATTGAGCCAAAGTAGATCTCCCGTTCTAAAAGGAACTTTTACATGGTAAGCGTCCCAATTCCCAATAATGGAGATGCTTCCAAACAAGGAGCTCAATCATTTTCACAGGATCCAAAATATCGAGAACCAAAGTTCGAAGCTCCACCCGACTCAATACCTCCCCAGAACTTAGAAGCAGAAGAAGCTGTATTAGGAGGAATTCTTTTAGATCCAGATGCTATTAGCCGAGTTGCGGACCTACTTCAACCAGAAGCTTTTTATCTCAACGCTCATCGTGAAATTTTTCGCACAGCGTTAATGCTCCATAGTCAAGGGAAGCCTACTGACTTAACCGCAATGAGCGCTTGGCTAGCAGATACAGGAGCTCTGGAAAAAGTAGGAGGTAGCAACAGGCTAGTAGAGCTAGTTGAACGAGTGGCATCCACTGCCTCTATTGAACAAGTTGCAAAATTGGTGATGGACAAATTCCTTCGTCGCCAATTAATCCGCTCAGGCAACGAAGTAATCAAGCTAGGTTTTGATCAAGGTCTTCCCATGGAAGAAGTCCTTGATAAGGCGGAACAAAAAATCTTCGCCATAAGCCAAGAGAAACCATCAAAAGGACTCACCCCAACAGCAGAAATCCTTACAAGTACATTTAACGAAATAGAAAGTCGTTCTTTGGGAACATCGGTTGCTGGGATTCCAGTCAACTTCTATGACCTGGATGCAATGACCCAAGGGCTACAAAGAAGTGATTTGATAATCGTTGCAGGAAGACCTGCAATGGGAAAAACATCAATAGTGCTAAATCTTGCAAAAAATGTTGCACAACTACATGGGCTACCCGTGTGCGTTTTCAGTCTTGAAATGAGCAAAGAGCAACTTACTTATCGACTACTGTCAATGGAAGTAGGAATTGAAAGTGGAAGACTCAGAACTGGACGTTTGCAACAAGAAGAATGGCCACTTCTTGGACAAGGAATCAATACTCTTGGTCAGCTACCTATCTATATAGATGACAAACCTAATTTAAGTGTTTTGGAAATGCGCTCACTTTGCAGGCGACTAATTGCCGAGCAAGGTAAAGAATTAGGTCTTGTCGTCATCGACTACCTACAACTCATGGAAGGCTCAACACCAGATAATCGAGTACAAGAGCTCTCAAGAATTACTAGAGGGCTAAAAGGAATGGCTAGAGAAATGAAAGTACCAGTTGTAGCGCTGTCTCAACTAAGTCGCGGAGTTGAATCGCGAACTAATAAGAGACCCATGCTCAGTGATCTGCGTGAATCAGGATCAATAGAACAAGATGCGGATCTTGTTCTGATGATCTATCGCGATGAGTATTACAACCCTGAAACGCCTGATAGAGGAATCACAGAATTAATTGTGACCAAGCATCGAAATGGTCCTGTAGGCACAGTCAAACTATTGTTCGAACCTCAGTTCACTCGTTTTCGAAACTTAGCCGCTTAGTTCCAACACACTTCACAAGTTGACAAACACAATTCCTATATGTGCAAATTAAGCAATCACACTGAAAGCTTTGACGTAATCGTTGTTGGCGGAGGACATGCTGGCTGTGAAGCAGCAATCACAACTGCTCGATTAGGGCTTTCAACTGCCTTATTTACTCTCAATCTAGACCGTATCGCATGGCAACCATGCAACCCTGCTGTGGGAGGTCCTGCTAAAAGTCAACTAGTGCATGAAGTTGATGCAATGGGAGGAGTCATTGGAAAACTGGCAGATTCAACAGCCTTACAAAAAAGAATACTGAATGCAAGTCGCGGTCCAGCTGTTTGGGCACTCAGAGCCCAAACAGACAAACGTCTATATGCCAGGAAAATGGTAAAAATATTGCAGGAAACACCAAATTTAGCTTTAAGAGAAGCAATGGTAACTGGACTAGAAGTAGAGAAATTACATGGCAATAATGCTCAAAAAGCTGGCCGCATTCAGGGAATAAAAACGTATTTCGGAAGTATTTATAAAGCCCAAGCTGTCATTCTTACAACAGGAACGTTTCTTGGTGGAAAAATATGGGTAGGCAATCAATCAATGTCTGCAGGCCGCGCTGGGGAGCAAGCATCAGAAGGTTTAACAGAACAGCTACAAAACTTAGGTTTTCAAATTAATCGACTCAAAACTGGAACACCTGCAAGAGTCGACAAAAGAAGTATTCGACTTAATTGCTTAGACGAACAACCTAGTGATGCTTCCGATCGTTTCTTTTCTTTTGACCCTGAGGCATGGGTCAGTGGCAAGCAAATGAGCTGCCACATCACGCGAACCACAAAAGCAACTCATCAACTGATCAAAGATAATCTTCACCTCACACCTATCTATGGTGGTTTTATTGACAGCAAAGGACCTCGCTATTGCCCTTCTATTGAAGACAAAATTGTACGTTTTGCAGAAAAAGAATCCCATCAAATTTTTCTAGAGCCAGAAGGTCTTGATACACCAGAAATATACGTACAAGGCTTTTCAACAGGACTACCTGAAAGGTTACAACTTGAACTATTACGAACCCTGCCTGGTCTAGAAGAATGCGTCATGTTACGTCCCGCATATGCCGTCGAATACGACTACCTTCCTGCAACCCAACTTTTACCATCTTTAGAAACCAAAAAAATTGTTGGCTTATTTTGCGCTGGACAACTAAATGGAACTACAGGCTATGAAGAAGCGGCTGCGCAAGGTTTGGTTGCAGGCCTCAATGCAACTCGATTAATTAAGCAAGAAAAGCCAATACACTTTGCAAGGGAAGACAGCTACATAGGTACAATGATTGATGACCTTGTCAGTAAAGATCTTCGTGAGCCTTATAGAGTCCTAACAAGCAGGAGTGAATATCGCCTCGTACTTAGAGGGGACAATGCTGATCGACGTCTAACACCACTAGCCTATCAATTGGGACTTATCGATGAACGACGTTGGCACTTATATCAAGCCAAACAAGAAGCTCTAGAGAAAGAAAAAAAACGTTTAGAAAAAGACCGGCTTAAATCAAGCGATCCTCGAGCAATGGCTATTGCAAAAGATACTGGTATACCAATCAAAGATTCAATCTCATTAGCAGATCTTCTTCGCCGCCCTGGAGTTCATATTGTTGATTTAGTTAAACATGGTTTATCAGATCAAAACTTACCTACATCTGTATTAGAAGGAGCCGAAATAGATATCAAATACAGTGGCTATTTAAAACGACAAACTGCACAAATTGAACAATTTAAAAAACAAACAAAAAAAATTCTTCCTGAGAACATAGATTATGAAAACATCACAACGCTCTCTCAAGAAGCAAGAGAGAAGCTAGCCGCTAATCGTCCAATCAACCTTGGTCAAGCTGCTGAAATTCCAGGAGTTAGTAAGGCTGATTTAACAGCTCTCTTGATTTGGTTGAAATTACACAACAGTATGAACAAGTCACAAGTAGCAATAAATAACAACAAAGCCTATGAATGTGACGCCAACTCATTGCAGGAGGTGAGACCTGAATAAATCACGCTTAAAGACTCCCGAGACAATCTGGGAAGCACCTACTCAAGCAGTATTGTCTGGTCAAGGGCCGCAAAAACTTCCAGGCCCATGGCAACTCATGCTCCTAGGAGATGGCAGTCCCACACGTCACCTAAGACTTCTCACAGGGCATGAAGTAAAGGTCAAATTAATTGCTATGGAATATGAGCACACTGCGAATCAAGAAGCACCAATAGAAGTCAAAGAACTAGACCCACCACTTCTGAGACGTCAAGTTTGGCTTACTTGTAACTCGCAAACTCTTGCTTGGGCAGAAAGTTGGTGGAATCACAAAGAGGCAAAATTACATCTTAAAAATAAAGAGCAACCAATCTGGAAAAGTTTGACACAAGGCAGATCCGAGCTTTTTCGTGAAGTAGACGGACTTGCCTTGGTCAATGCTGACTGGCTGAAAGCAGAGTTTGAAGAAGAAGGACCATTTTGGAGCAGGCACTATCGGTTCTTTCGTCAAGAACGAGAATTAACAGTTATCCGTGAAGTTTTCAATCCACAACTTGAGAAATGGCTTGGACCAACTCCACGCAATGAGCTGAAAACAAACAAAAAATAAGTTGCTATATTTAGCAAATTCCTCTTGACAACTTGCCAACTTCCATGGTTGGTGGATCATATGAGCAGCGGTTCGCTTTTAATGGCACCCTGCTCT
>CAJWIZ010000012.1 GCA_913041805.1 uncultured Prochlorococcus sp. | reverse complement strand
CTTGGACATCGAGTCTCAAAGTTGCAATCTTCTTGTTGCTGTTCATTGCTCTCGCATGCGCAATAGGAACAGCAATCCCTCAAGGGGAATCCACGGAAAAATATCTCGAAATTTATGAAAATCATCCCTGGTTAGGTTTCGTCAACGGGAGAACTCTTATCAGCCTCGAATTAGACCATGTTTTTTCAAGCTATTGGTTTCTACTTCTATTGGGATGGCTAGGAATTTCATTAATGATATGCAGTTGGAGAAGACAATTACCAATACTTCAAGCTGCACTTAGATGGGTGGATTACAAAGAACCCAAACAACTAAGAAAACTCTCTATAGCGCAAACAGTTCCATCAAATAACACTTTAAAGAGATTAGAAGAACTTTCAGAGCATCTTCAACAACAGGGGTGGACAATCAAAGCAAGTCATCATCGTATAGCCGCAAGAAAAGGAGCAATCGGTCGCATTGGGCCTCCAATAATTCACTTAGGATTAGTTCTATTGTTATTTGGTGCCACCCTTGGAGCTTTAAAAGGCCAACAATTTGAACAATTTCTTGCCCCTGGACGTTCCTTTGAGCTCTTAAATTTAAACGGGAAAAATCAAATAACACTAAAGCTAAATGAGTTTGAAATTGATCGAGACTCTGCAGGAAGGCCTGAACAATTTCGTTCAACTCTGGAGCTAATTGAACCAGGTGAAGTCAACGGTCAAATTAGAGAAACAAGTGTAAATCATCCTTTGCGTTTTAATGGAATTACCGTTTACCAAGCTGATTGGTCTCTTGCTGCTCTAACCCTCCAAATAGACGAGAGTCCAAAGCTCCAAGTACCATTAAAAAGTTTTCCTCAACTAGGTGAACAAATATGGGGATTAGTAATACCAACCCAACCAAATAATACAGAGCCAGTTTTCTTTAGTGTTTCAAATGAGAAAGGGCCTGTACAAGTTTTTGATGAGGATGGACAACTAATAGCTTCTCTAATTCCTGGAGGTCGAGCAAAAGAGATCAAAGGTTCATCATTTCGCATAATTGACGTTCTACCGGCGAGTGGACTACTTCTTAAACGTGACCCAGGCATACCACTTGTCTACGCAAGTTTCGCAATCACATTAATTGGAGGTGCACTAAGCGTTTTATCAACACAACAACTTTGGGTGATTGCAGATGCCGACAATCGCTTTATTCATCTTGGAGGTTTAAGCAATAGAAACTTGGCTGGCTTAGCAAATGAGATGCCTAATTTTGTAGAGATTATTTCAGGGAAATAAGTCAAGGTTTCTTATCCCATGGGTAACGCGAATAACCATATGAACATTTCCACGAGGATTAAAGTCTGCTTCTAATTGCATCCAGACAGGAGAGGAAGCATTCACTAAATCATCCAAAATTTGATTTGCGACCTGCTCATGCGAGATCCTTCGTTCTCGGAAGCTATTTACATAGAGTTTAATAGCTTTTAATTCCAACACCTTCTCAGCTGGTTGATACAACAAGCGAAGTACAGCAAAGTCTGGATACCCAGAGAAAGGACATAAACAAGTGAATTCTGGCAATTCTATTGAGATCTCATAGGGTCTACTTTGGTTTGGATTCTCAAAACAAATCAGCTCCGCCTCGGCAATAGCACGTTCTCCATATAGCGGAGTAAAAGTTTTTGAATCGTGGTCAGTCAAAACATCAAGTTCACCTATTCAAGAAAATAAATCTTGATCAATGCATTTAGTAAATTTTTTCTAATAATGAGTTATCCAAAGGATCAAGGGTTCAACTCAGCCAAAGTCAAACTAGAGCTAAATCAAAGAGGTTTAAAGCTGGTATGAAGCAAAGAGCTTAAAAAATAAAAAACCAAATTAGTAACAACAGTGACAACAGCATGAGGCGCAATGAACGTTAATGGCCTTAAGAAAAACAGATTTTATGGACATCTGGCTGATCGATACACAAGAAGGGACACAGCTCCGGCCAGAAAGTATCCATGGAATGCTTTGGCTCCAAACCCATTTTGAAGAAGCTCATTGGGAATCAATAGCCTCTAAGAGTGTCCTGCTTCCGTTCAAAGATGCTCAAGAGCTATCTCACGATGCCAAAAAAGCAGGTTTACGTATTAATTACCTTCCTTCTCTTGCGATTACACGAAAACTCTAAAAAGGTAATTAGTCTCGTAAATAACGACGCATAACACCCATGAAAAAAGTTGAGGCCATCATCCGTCCATTTAAACTTGAGGATGTAAAGCTTGCATTAGTCAATGCAGGCATTGTTGGAATGACTGTTACTGAAGTTCGCGGATTCGGTCGTCAGAAAGGACAAGTAGAAAGATATAGAGGTTCAGAATTCACTGTTGAATTTCTGCAAAAGCTAAAAATCGAAGTCGTCATAGCGGATGAAAGTGTGGACAAAGTTCTCAAAGCAATTGCTGATGCTGCAAAAACTGGAGAAATTGGAGATGGCAAAATTTTCATCTCTCCTGTGGAATCAGTCGTGAGAATAAGAACTGGCGATACAGATGGAGATGCTCTTTAAGACAAAGTATTTAATACAATTTTCTCAATATCTGGGGATTGGCCAAAAGTTTTTGATCCCAGCCACAACAAGTATTCGTGGTTCCCTGCTGGTCCAGTAATAGGAGACGGGACAACACCTTTTGGCTCCCATTTTTGATAAGAAGCAGCCTGAATAATTGATTGCAATGCATCTACATGTGCGGCAGGATCACGTACCACACCACCTTTACCAACACGCTGCCGACCAACCTCAAACTGTGGCTTAACTAAAAGCAATGCCTCTGGGTTATCTGCAATCAGTAAAGATTTGATTGCAGGTAAAACAAGCCTTAAAGAAATAAAAGATAAATCAGCCACTGCAAAGTTAGGCCATGGATCTTGCGGTCCATATAAGTTCTCAGGAGTAAGGGTTCGAAGATTCGTGCGCTCATGTAATACAACTCTTGGATCATTGCGCAAATTCCAAGCAATCTGCCCATATCCAACATCAATGCCATAAACCCTTTTTGCTCCATGCTGCAAAAGGCAATCTGTAAAGCCCCCAGTGGAAACCCCTCCATCAAGGCAAACCTTTCCATCAACTTCTAATTCAAATTTGCTTAAAGCTTCAAATAGTTTCTCCCCACCACGTGATACAAATCTTGGAGTTTCTTCAATTAGAAGCTTAAGTTCCTCAGGAACCTCCTGCCCTGGCTTATCCAGCAGCTTTCCATTGGAATCACGAACACGCCCAGCTCTAATTAATTGCTGAGCTTTTTGACGAGAATCAGCAAAGCCTTTCTTCAGAAGATGAAGATCAAGTCGGTGTTTTCGAGGCATTTGTTCATAAAAGCAGACAGGAAACCGAATAAAAACCGCTGAAGTCTCTCAATTAGACAATTCTCCCGAGAAGATCTATCAACCTGCACTCCAAGTAAGTGTCTGACAAACCCCAAACATCAGTCAAAAAAGGCTGTCAGAGCAAATACAGGCGACTGCATTTAGTATCCAAACTCAAAAGAGCCACTGTGCTTGAGCTACTTCCACCAGGAAGCTTTGCAAAACTAGATAATCAGCCGAAGGACCTGCCTCCATTCCAAGTGATTAATTGCAAAGGTGGACGCTGTTGGGTGAGACAGCAATCATGGGGCAGATACATTCATTGGGAAGTAGATCATTGTCGTCTTAAATCAGCATGAGCCCAACGGTCTAAGTTCAAAGCTCTAACATCTTTAACCTTTAAATTCCATTGATAGAACGATACTCACTCCCAGAAATGGCAAATATTTGGACCGATCAGGCCAAATATCAAAGCTGGTTAGATGTCGAAATAGCAGCTTGCGAAGCCAATTGCAAACTTGGACGCATCCCAGAAGCTGAGATGGAACAAATTCATCAGAAAGCTACATTTGATCCAAAACGCATTCTTGAAATCGAGTCAGAAGTAAGGCATGACGTTATTGCCTTTCTAACTAACGTAAATGAAAATGTCGGTGATGCTGGTCGATTTATCCATCTTGGGATGACCAGCAGTGATGTACTTGATACTGGTCTAGCCCTTCAATTAAGAGCCTCTATAACCCTTCTGATAAAAGAAATAAAAAATCTCAAAAGTTCAATACGGGAACTTGCAATTCAACATAAGAAAACTGTAATGATTGGACGGTCGCATGCAATTCACGGCGAACCCATCACATTTGGATTCAAGCTCGCTGGCTGGTTAGCAGAAACGAATAGAAATCTCGAGCGACTAATACGTCTGCAAGACGATATCTCAGTAGGTCAGATAAGTGGTGCTATGGGTACTTATGCAAATACAGATCCAGAGGTAGAAAAACTAACTTGCGAAAGTTTGAATCTCCAAGCTGATACCGCCAGCACACAGGTTATTTCTAGAGACAGACATGCGGATTATGTTCAAACACTTGCTCTCATTGGATCATCATTAGATCGTTTCGCTACTGAGATCAGAAACCTTCAGCGTACTGATGTTCTGGAAGTCGAAGAAAGTTTTGCTAAAGGCCAAAAAGGCAGTTCTGCAATGCCTCATAAGCGAAACCCTATTCGCAGTGAGCGAATAAGTGGTCTTGCAAGAGTTCTAAGGAGCTACGTTGTCGCATCATTAGAGAATATTGCCCTTTGGCATGAAAGGGATATAAGTCACAGTTCTATTGAGCGCATGATGCTGCCAGATACCTCTATTACACTTCATTTCATGCTTAGAGAAATGACTGAAATCATTAAAGGACTAGGGGTCTATCCAAAAAACATGCTCCGCAATATGAATATCTATGGTGGCGTGGTCTTTAGTCAAAGAGTGCTATTAGCACTGATTGATAGTGGAATGAGTAGAGAGTCGGCCTATCAAATAGTCCAAAGAAATGCCCACACCGCATGGAACAAAGAAGGAGGAGACTTTCAAGCAAATCTTCAATCAGACCAAGAAGTGATTGAACGCTTAACCCCAAATCAGCTGGCTAAATGTTTTGACACTGAAATTCACCAAGCCAACCTACATGTCATATGGGACCGGCTTGGTATTTGATAAAGAGGTCAGCTGAAAGTTCATACGTTAGTTCCTATGTTTTTAACTCTGGAAGATACTATTCAAATAAGGCTGTCGAAACCCTTAAAAAAACTCAAGAACGACTATCTTCCTAGGGCTTCCTAACAGCGACCATCTTCCCTACCAAGCAATTAGATGTCTGAACTATTTCGCATCGAGCATGACAGTATGGGCCCAATTGAGGTCCCAAATGAGTCGCTGTGGGGAGCTCAAACACAAAGATCTCTTTTAAATTTCTCGATCAGCGAAGATAAGATTCCAAAAGAGCTCATTTATGCACTAGCCAAAATCAAGCGTGCTGCCGCAACCGTGAATGGCCATTTGGCAAGCCTTGATGAAAAAAAAAGACGTTCCATCGTCAAAGCAGCTGATGAAATAGCTAATGGACTTCATGATGACCACTTTCCATTAAGAGTCTGGCAAACAGGAAGTGGCACTCAAACCAACATGAATGTCAACGAAGTAATTAGCAATATTGCATCAAAAGCAAATGGTGAGCCCTTAGGTAGTCATAGACCAGTACATCCAAATGATGATGTCAACCAATCACAATCAACTAATGACACCTTCCCTGCTGCTATTCATATCGCAACTGTTGAAGGAATTAGAAAAAAGCTATTGCCAGAAATAGCGCAATTAATTGACGTTTTGGCACAAAAAAGTTGTGAATGGGATGAAATAATCAAAATTGGCAGGACTCATCTACAAGATGCTGTCCCAATAACACTGGGACAAGAAGCTTCTGCATGGAAAGATCAAATTGCAGCAGCATATTGTCGTATCGAGGGGACATTAGAAGAGCTCTACGAACTTCCATTAGGTGGCACTGCCGTCGGCACAGGCCTGAATGCACCTTATCAATTTGACTTGGAAATTACTGCAGAAATCTCAAGACTCACAGCTATTCCATTCAAATCTGCACCTAACAAGTTTGCCATCATGGCAAGCCATGATGGCTTAGTAAATGCAATGTCTCAACTTAGACTTTTGGCAGTAACCCTTTTGAAAATAGTCAATGATATTCGGCTTTTGGCTTGTGGGCCACGGGCAGGTTTAGGTGAACTAAATCTACCCGAGAATGAACCTGGCAGCTCAATAATGCCCGGTAAAGTCAACCCCACACAATGTGAAGCCATGGCAATGGTATGCACTCAAGTTATGGGTCTTGATGCTGCAGTCGCAATGGCGGGTAGCGGTGGGCACCTACAAATGAATGCCTACAAACCACTAATTGGTTTTAATCTTTTACATAGCATCGACTTACTTCATGATGCTTGTAAGAGTTGCAGAACAGCAATGCTGATAGGAATAAAGCCAAATCTATCAAAAATCAAGAGTGATTTAGATAGATCTCTAATGCTAGTAACTGCCTTGGCTCCACAAATCGGTTACGAGAAAGCAAGTGAAATTGCTCGAATGGCACACCAAGAAAACATCAATCTACGTGAAGCAACAAAAAAACTTGGCTATTTAAATGAAGCTGATTTCGATCGCATGATCGATCCAGCATCAATGACAAGTCCAAAAGAATCCTAAGACGACCTTTTGATTATGTAGTTTTTCTTTCAGTTGCTGGGTTGGAAGCTTTAACTTCCTTCATTGATTCCACTAAAAGATCTTCTGCTTCACAAACTGGGAATCGATTAATCGCTTTTAAAGCCAAGCGAGCATTAATTCGCAATTGATTACTAATCGCCTCGCAATAGGGAACTTGTGAAAGGAGGTCTACTGTTCTCCGCAAAATTCGTACTACATCACCTTCATCTAGTGAGGTGTTCGAAATTAGTTCACTCCATGATGTACCAAGAGCCCAAGCTTCTACCAGTCCCATTAGTTCTGGTTCATACCAAACTGGTATCACTACTTGAGCTCTCTCTTGAGCACGTAATAACTCACGTCTAAGGCCCGCAAGATCAAGCAAAGCCTCCTCAGCACTTGATGGATTCTGATAACCACTCCATAGATCAGGACGATTAACTTCAGTACTTATCGCCTCAAACACTGCTGCCAAAGCAGATGGCTGTAACTCATCCAGATGACCACTCATCAATGCAAGACCAAGCCAAAGTTCATTATCACCCCGTAAAGAAGCCACTGTTCTCCCAATTTCAGTTGGGAGAATATCAACGAGACAGCCAAAGTGCCTCAAGATTTCTATTAGTGCTAAGAACATCTCCCAATGACGATTCGCTCGGTCATGAAGAAATTGCTGACGTTCTTTAATCTCTAGCTCTAGCTCTTCCATACGGCGACGATGCTTCTTGAGCTTTTTGCGATCTCCCCAACGATGAGCTGGAAGATCCTCTAATTTATTTTCAAGACCTTTTACTAACTCTGCTTGCGCCAGTACTTCCCCAGCGAGATCATATTGAGGAGTGGTCATTTGATGTAGTTTTGCCATCTGTGAAACAGCCATAGCCAAATGTCTACTTCCCTCATCACCATGTCGTAATTCACCTAGTCGCTTCAGCTGAGGTTTGTCGATATTGGCTACCTCCATACAGCTCAACTCTGCATATAAGCTAACCACCGAATTACAAGACAGTAAAACCCAAAGGTTCTGATCAGTAAGACACAAAAGCAGAGGAAACTGCCCTGGCCCACTTAACTTGTCTACGATTACTGCTGGTGTAATTCTCCCTCTTAGCTGAGGAGTTTTCAGACTCACCAAAGTACCAAAACTAGCAAATTGCAAAGCCATAGTCAGTTCATTGGCTAGCGTCTCTGCGGCTTGTTGTTGAAGGATACGCAACAAACGACGTTCTTCCCTCAAACGACCTCGATGCTTCTCATAATTTTCAAAATCTGACCACGAAACATCGCCAGCCAGGCCCTGCAGATTGCCCAATTGCTGTCTTAATTGTTCAATCAAATCTTCCTCTTCTACTAAATCCAAGCTGGCCAAATAGCGTCCAAAACTTCTTTCAACAAGCTGTTTGGCTTTATCCAATTCATAACGCTGCAACAAATTGAGAACCATTCCATAACTTGGTGTGAACTGACTTATCAAAGGGTCAGCAGAACTGGTAGCCAAACATCCCGCTTCTCTAACACCCTCAAAGCGACTCTGTACTGTGACTACAAAACCCTGAGAGTCAAGGCCTCTTCGACCTGCCCTACCCGCCATTTGCAGGAATTCACTCCCCATGAGCGGTCTATGTCCGCCTTCAGTGCGCTTAGACAACGTCGAAATCACTGTGCTGCGTGCAGGCATGTTGATACCAGCCGCCAAAGTTTCGGTTGCAAAAACCACCTTCACCAACCCTTGCTGAAATAAAGTCTCAATCAATTCTTTCCAGGCTGGCAACACCCCAGCATGATGAGATGCAATTCCTCTCAACAGGGCGTCAACATGCAGATCCTCACGAATAGCCTCAGGATTCCTTTGAACATATTGCTCAAAATGCTTTCTCAAAGATTGGTGCTCTTGAGGAGTAACTAAAGAAATCGAGCCAAGGTCCCTTACTGCCTTGTCACATCCACGACGACTAAAAATAAAGTAAATAGCAGGCAACATTTTTCTCTCAGCCATCTGAGAGATAACAAAGCTGATTTGTGGACACTCCGGTTGAGGTGGCTTGTTTGAACGACCTTTACGTTTACCCCCCTTTGGCGCTCTCCAGATTTTGCAATTTGGATGTAATCCTTTTCCGTTCTCATTCAATAAAGGATGCAAACCCTTTGCACTGCAGAAGTTATGAAGCAATGGCACTGGACGAAAATCACTACTTACTAAATCTGTAGGTCCATGTACCTGCTGAATCCAATCTGTAAGCTGACCAGCATTAGCAACCGTTGCAGAAAGAGCAACAATCTGAACAGATGAAGGTGAATAAATAATCGATTCCTCCCAAACGGTTCCTCGTTGGGAATCATTCATGTAATGACACTCATCAAGGACTACAGCCTCTACTTCGGATAAAGGGTCATCATTAGGATTAACTTCCGTATAGAGCATGTTGCGAAAGATCTCAGTAGTCATCACTACGATTGAGGCTTCTCTATTCAGACTCAGATCTCCAGTCATAAGTCCAACATTATGAGCTCCAAATTGCTGACGAAAATCCCTTAACTTCTGATTAGATAGTGCCTTAAGCGGAGTTGTATAAAAAACCTTCTTTTTATGAGCAAGAGCTCTGTAAATGGCATATTCACCCACCAAAGTTTTTCCAGATCCGGTAGGAGCACTAACAACAACTGAATGGCCTTGATTCAAAGCATCAATAGCATCAAGTTGAAAAGAGTCCAGTGGGAAAGAAAAGATCGCTGAAGGATCTAAATCAATATTGAAGAGATCTTTAGCAGTCGTAACGTTCGCCATTGAACTCATCTACTAAATCCTATAGAGCTTTGATAGGCATCTGATGAAATATCTTCACTAGTAGAAAGATCTTTGAACCAACACTGAAGCAAACATCGCAAAGCAATTGAAACTCAGCAACTCGCATACTGGAAAAATGGAAGACATTCCCCTCTCTAGACGTCGAGTCTTAAGGACCTGGAGTTGCGGAGAAGGACCTGCCGAATTAACAGGAGAGAAGCAAGCTCATCACTCAAAATCATTGTTAGATCTAGCTAGTAACGATTATTTAGGACTCAGCCGGCATCCAAGCCTCATAAAAGCAGCTCAAGTGATAATGAATAAAGATGGTGTAGGAGCTGGAGCCTCTCGTCTCGTTACTGGGAGTAGACCAATTCATCACAAATTAGAAGAAGAACTAGCTAGTTGGCTTGGTCAGGAAAGTGTGTTGTTATTCCCTAGTGGCTTTCAAGCAAACATTGCTGCAGTAATTGGTCTGGCAGATAGATCTACAACCGTTATTGCAGACAGGCTTATTCATCATTCTCTTTTAATAGGCGTTAAAGCTAGTGGTGCAAAATTAAAACGATTTGCGCACAATGATCTCAATGATTTGGAAAGACATTTAAAGCTCTTAAAAAATAAACAATCCAAGAAAAAACCAGTTGTTCTCACAGAAAGCTTATTCAGTATGGAAGGCACTAGCCCTCCACTTAAGGCAATTGCAATTCTATGCGAACAATTTGGAGCCGAACTTCTGGTGGATGAAGCACACGCAATAGGAACGATGGGGAACAAGGGACAAGGCCTTTGCCATCAAACGTCAGCACCAATAACAATATTGAGCGGAACCTTTGGAAAGGCATTTGGAAGTGGAGGGGCCTTCTTAGCTACCAGCAAAAGGATGCGCGAATATCTACTTCAAACAAGCGGAGCTTTTCGTTACAGCACAGCATTGGCACCACCATTGGCTGGTGCCGCATTAGCAGCCTTAACCTTAATCAAGAGTCATCCAGAATGGGTTCTTAATCTGCAAAAACGTTCTGAACATTGGCGTTGTCAACTCTCATCAAAAGGCTGGAAATGTCCCTCAGGCAATGGACCAATTCTGCCACTAATCCTAGGTACAGACCAAGAAGCTCTTTTTTGTCAAAATCAACTAGAAAAAGCTGGTTTATTAAGCGTGGCCATTCGACCTCCTACAGTTCCAGAAGGTACATCACGTTTGCGATTAGTACTCCGTAGAGATCTTCCCAACGGAACATTAAGTAAACTGCTCAATACGCTTAAGCCACAATGAAAGAAGTCATCGCCATGCACGGATGGGGTGGCGATAGCAATAGCTGGCAAATTTGGGATGAATACTTTTGCAACAAAAAGTGGGCATGGCAAAGCGTTGAGCGAGGTTATGGGGAGAAAGAACCTTTCAGCCCCATTTGGAGCGAACCGCCTTCAAAAGATAGTCATACAAAACGTGTTGTAATTGCACATTCTCTTGGCCTTCATCTCATTGACAATCAGATTTTGAGCAAGGCTACAGATGTGGTTTTACTCTCGAGCTTCAGTAGCTTCATACCAGATGGGAAAGAGAACCGTTCTCTAAAAACTGCTCTAGCAGGCATGCAAAAGCATCTTGGTACAACTAAGGAAAAAAACATGCTAAAGAATTTCCTCTTAAAAGCTTGTCAACCAGAATCACCCCAAAAAATTCAACCAGGGCCAATTACACGAGGGTTGTCCATTGAGGGACGCGAAAAACTAATAGCGGATCTAAAATTACTCATCGCCACCCAAAAACTACCCGAAGGGTTGTCAACACACGCACGAGTGCTGGTTATTCAAGGTCAAGAAGATTCAATAGTGGTTCCTTCTTCAAGAAAAACTCTTATCAATGATCTCGAAAGCCATCTAG